>NZ_JBEOOB010000061.1:0-7312 GCF_040308685.1 Pseudoalteromonas sp. 20-MNA-CIBAN-0454
TTGGTCAGCTTAACCTCACCCAAGACTTGGGGCGTAGGGCGTGCTTTTTTGTAGGCTTTGGCAACCGTGATATAGGCATCCTGGCCGGGTAGTTGCAGTGTCTGGTTGCCACGAACTCTGGCAATGTAATGCCAGCCGAGCTTACGTATTTGCTTAAACCACGGCACTTTAAAACCCGCATCAGTAATAATCACCGGCTTAAAGTCTGCCGGCAGTACCTGCTTTAACCGGTATAAAAACGCCCTGTGTACGTGTGGGCACGTATACTCGTCCATCGGCACAACAACTTGATGTAACGTCAGTGGGCGACCTTCCAGCGCCAGGCTGGCACGCAGGATAAAATGGCGCTTTTCGGTGTCGGCATTGCTCCAGTCCACTAAAATCAGCGGCTGTTTGCCCTGACGTAGCAAGCGGGTCATTGCGGCATAAATAAGCGGCGCCTCTGCTTGAAGCGCTTCATTTCTTAGCAAACGGTCAGCTCGTTTGATGCCGTGTTTTTCTGACGTTTCACTGTCAAAATTACGGCCGATAGCCGTTACCGTGCATTGGCCATTCTGCATCAAGCTTTGTACTGCCGCCCCCACAGCTAAAAATCGGGCTTTGTGCATACATTTGGGGGTGACAAATGAGAGGAAATCGGCGAGCATTGTTTTTACATTCATGGCAGCATTCATGGTTAGGTGTTTTTGGCGAAAGATCAGATCGGGAACTGCCATGAATGTTCCCTTCGCCTCTAACTATTTGTTTTATCTACGCCATTCGTGGGGATTCGTCAGGCGAAATATAGTCTTTCAATCACTATGTTCCAAAATGGAACATAGTGATCTCATCCGTCCCTGAAAAGCGAATTACGGACATTATTCAAGATGTGATTCGATGCCTGAGTAGGTAGCTTGCAAAATCTAAATGTGTCAGTGGACTTCCCAGCTTTTATCGACAATTACATGCCCTCAATGCAATCATAGCCAGCAAGAGGAAATGCCAACCACTGCATGTCAATTTTTCTATGAATGCACTCACTGCAAAACAGTGTTGAAACCTCTTATCGGAGACTGCTGCGTTTCGGTGTTTTTCAACCGAGTTGTCCAAAAAAACTGTTTTAAGCAACCGCCGTATTACGCTTAATTTCCTCAACATTGGAGGGATTTAGCGCAACGTCACCAACGGCGGCCTATTTTTGATGTCCGGGCACTGCAACTCCTTGCTCACGACATTGTTTTAACCAATGATACAAGGTTTGCGGACTGATCCCATCCTCATCAGCCACAGAATTTACAGAACGACTCTGTGGCGGTAATAATTTTTTGAGCGTTGCAGCTTTACGCTCTTCAGAATAACGTGGTATACTTGAACTTATGCCGCCCACTGTTTATTAACTAATGGCGAAATTGCCAACTGGACAACAAAGTTGACATAGTGGGTTAATTTTGTAACCTTTTAGTTAACCTATTGATTTGAAGTGATGTCCACGCATGGCAGTATCTGTTCCGTTTAAACTTGAGTCGTGCTTAATCAAACCAAACGATTATTCAATAATATTTCCCGATGGTCAGACTAAGTTACTGCAACCTAAGTTTATTCATGTATTAGCCTATCTAGCAGCGCAATTTCCTCGGTTAGTAACCCGAGAAGAATTAATTGAAGCGGTATGGGATGGTAACTTTCCAGTAGGTGAAAAAGCCCTAACTAATGCCATCTGGAACTTGCGCAATGAATTCAAGCAATTTGATAATATTAATCTAGAAACTGTCCGTCGAAAGGGTTACCGGCTATTAACAAAGCCAGAATATATCCAGCCTTTAATTGATAGCAACGATGAAAGCGATCCTGCAAAGGCAGAGAAAAAACAATCCAATGCATTAGGTAAAAAAGTGATCTTAGTCGCTTTAGCTTTAGTTACTTTCATCTTAGTTTGGCAGCTGTCATTGCTACCTTTTGCAACCAAAAGCAGCAAAATCCTCAACCTGACATCAGAACCTGGACGTGAAGTGTATCCAACGGTCTCGCCCAATGAACGTTATCTGATTTTTACTTGGCGTCACATAACAGGATCGCCAAACTTGTATATTAAAGATCTTCAAGATAAAAACTCATCTTCAAAACAAATTACCTTTACTGAAAATTATGAAGGACGCGCGGTTTGGCATCCAAACAGCGAGGTGGTTTTCTTTCAGCGTAAACATTGGGATTTTAAACGATGTGATGTTGTGCAATTAAATATTGTCACAATGCTGGAAAATAAAATTGCCACATGTGATGCCGAAAAAGACTTTTCGCTGACCATTTCATCAGACGGCAGCTTTTTGGCATATATTGTTAAAAAACAAAACGATCAACATTTGAATGTAAAATTAATTGATCTAAAAAGTGAGGCGATGGAAGCCAAACTATTAGCTTGTCATCAGAAGTGCCGCTTTCAGGACTTGGATGTAGCCTTTTCACCTGATGCTAAGCAGTTAGCGTTATCTCGTTCCGCAAGCGACGGAATGAATGAAGACTTATTTTTATATGATTTAAACACGCAGCAAATGGAATACCTAGTGGCAACTAAGGGGCGGTTACGAGGCTTAACCTGGCATCCAAATGGCGATCGTATTATTTATGGCGGTGAGGAATCTGGACGACGAAAAGGCTATCTAGTGTCGTTAAAAGATAAATCAACGATTAACCTTAATGTTGATGGATTTAGTTATCCTAGTTTTGTACCTAATAGCCATGAGGTTGTTTATCACAGTCGAGAAGATATAACTAAATTGTCCACGTTAGACTTAAGTGAAACAACAGGTGCGACATTTTTTCCATTGATCCATTCTAATTATATCTATAAAGACCCGCATTATAGTGAGGTAAATAACAGTATCGTTTTTATTTCTACTGAGTCGGGGTATGAAGAAATTTGGCGTGCAGATCCCGATGGGAGTAATCGAAAACAACTGACTAAATTGAAAACACACTTGTCGTCGCCAAGGTGGTCGCATAATGGGCAATCTATAGCTTTTTTGGCGCCCGATAAAAAAACCAAACGCAGCGCATTGTTTGTACTTAATCTTCAGGAAGGCAACTTAACCCAGATGGATAGTGAATTTGATCAGTACTACAGACCTTCTTGGCTGCGTGATGATAGTGGGCTGCTTGCAGGGGCTAAGTTTAAAGGTAATTTGGCACTTTACGGATTTCCTATAGACGAAAAGCCCCCATACATTATTATTGATCAAGCGGTCACTTACGCAGAACAAGCTCGAAATGGTGATGTCTGGTTTACAAAGGGCCGCAATCTAGGCTTGTGGCGGTACACGCCAAGTTTTAAGGCAGATAAACCAATACAAGTACTTAATAACAATGTGTTTCAGGTCGAGCATCATTGGGAATTAACTGAAGATGGCGTGTTTTTTCAACATGATTATGCTAACTATCATCAAATTCAATTTTTTGACTTTCATACTCAAGAAATTAGTCCTTTGGTAAAACTGCCTTTTGGAACCATTTCGCGTAAATCATCTATTACTTATATTCCTAGCCAAAATAAGCTAGTGATTGCTGAACAAGAGTTTGTTAACACAGATATCAAACAACTTTCTCATCCAAGTTTATAAAGAAGAGGTAGGCGTTCTGAGTAAACACATGATAAATAAAGGTATTATATTTTAAACCGCTAACACTCTAATTCAACTTATACCCTACTCAATCCCCATTTCAAAATTCAAGATGGCATGAATAGCAATCTGTTTAGTTGATTGTCAATATCTAGTGCTAATCTTTCTGTGCATCCTAACCTGTTGTATTTAAAAGAAAAGATAAATAAAAGACTTACAATAGAGCTTAAAAAGAGACTCGATGTTTGAGTTTTACTTCTGTTCGAATTAATACTGGTGAGGGCTAAATTGAATTGCTCAATTTAAGCATCTTTGGCGAAGAGCAAAGCTATCAATTAAAACTAATTCTTTGGGGATTAAAATGTACAGTAGAAAAATAAAAATCATGGACCAAAAGCTATCCTTAATCTCATTGTCGCTATTAACTGCACTTGGTACGGCCTCAGCTGCCGAAAGCGCATTTGAAGATGAGATGTCGGTAGAACGAATTCAAGTAACAGGTTCTAGTATAAAAAGAACAGATATAGAGGGTGCTTTGCCTTTGGCTACCATTAGCGCTGAAGATATTGCCAACTCTGGGGTGACATCAGTATCTGAATTAATTCAAAAAATTCCAGCAATGCAAGGCTATCAAGTTGGCGCTCAGTCAGTTGGTGGGGGCGATAGCAGTGGTAACAATGGTAAACAAACCGTATCTTTGAGAGATCTTGGCGGCTCATATACTCTGGTTCTACTTAATGGACGCCGAATGGCGTCAGCTGATAGTGGCGGCACAGTTGATATTAGTTCTATTCCGTTGGCAGCGATTAAACGTGTTGACGTATTGATGGATGGTGCCTCAGCGTTATATGGCTCTGATGCTATTGCTGGTGTAGTAAATTTCATCATGAAAGATGACTTTGAAGGCGTGACAGTTAGTGCTAGAGCTGATAAGCCTCAAGAAGCTGGTGGTGAAAGTTCTGAATTCAGTATTACGGGTGGATTTGGCAACTTAGGTACCGATGGCTTTAATATATTGATGACCTACAATCATTCTGAAAACGAAAATATACGTTCACTTGATCGTGAATTCAGCAAAACAGGGATTGTGCCTTTTAACTACAATGGTGAAGATTTATTTTTGGTACAAGCTTCATCTAATGCCATTCCAGCAAATTTATATTTAAACTTCGATAAAGAAATCGATGGTTCGACGAGTAAGTCATATAATCCATATGCTGAAATCAACGGTGAGTGTGCACAATTTAACCAAGCTTCTGGTGATACATGTATTTATGATTTCACAGAAAATTTAGAAATTTCACCTGAAAGTAAAAGTGATAACTTATACCTTCAAGGCAGTGTTTATCTGAATGATAACGCTGAATTATATGCCTCAGGAAGCTATTCAAACTACAGTATCACAACCCGTATCGCAGCCAACACGCTAAATAATTACAAGTTTGAATTGGATTCGCCTTTTGTTACTAACCTAGTTCAACCTTTGTTAACTGCTGAGCAGTATAATGCTCTTTCGGATGTTAGAATCCGCTGGCGTACACGTCCTGCTGGTAGTCGCTCTAACGAATACGATACTGATACATTTAATTTCACCTCTGGAATTCGTGGTGACTATGGCGATTTGTCCTATGACTTGGCCTTTACAAAAGCTAACAGTTCACGTGACAGGAATATGGTGTCGGGTTATTTAATAACTGACCAACTAACTGCTTTGCTTGATAGTGGAGCTATCGATGTATTTGCTAGACCTGACCAATTGCCCGAAAGCATGAACGAAGCGCTACGCGCAAATGCCTACAGTGGTAATTGGGACACACTCAAAACTAAAACAAGCGCGATTGAAGGTAGAGCGTCAGCACCAGCATTTGAATTACCCGCTGGTATGGTTTATGTCGGTGGCGGATTTGATTATCGAGACAATGAGTTTATTAGTATTACCAGTCAAGCCAATAAGGACTCTATTTTAACCGGTACGCCAGACGCTGAGTATGACTTATCAAGAGAGACTTATGGTGTTTACTTAGAGGCTGTTGCGCCTATTATTGACGGATTAGAAGTTACCGCTGCGGCTCGTTACGATAATATCGGTGCTGTTTATGATGGTAAGCGTGCCGCTAATGCAGAGAAAGTTAACAATGACGCATCAGACACAACTTATAAGTTATCCTTCGCATATCGCCCCAATGAAGATTTGTTACTTCGAGGCTCAATTGGTACCGGCTTTAAAGCTGCATCAATGATAGATATTGCAGGGCCTAAAGTAGATGCCGGTGTTACATCTCAAAGCTATGATTGCCCACTTTCTGAACCACACCCTTTAGCGCAGTATTGCTTCCCGCAATTACAGCAATATAATGTTGCAACGTCAGGTAATAATGAGCTTCAACCAGAAACCTCAAAACAACGTTCTGCTGGATTTGTTTATGCGCCCTCTAATGAGTTTAGTGTGAGTGTTGATTGGTGGCAGATAAACCTTACAAATCAAGTTAAGAGAGTGACTCAGCGACAGATATTTGCCGATCCAGTTACCTACAATAGTCTTTATGGCACGCTTTTAAATGAGCTAAGTGGCGAGTTGGAAATCCAAGTATTGCAAGCACCAGTGAACATTGGTAAATCAAATAACCAGGGTATTGATTGGGTTGTTTCAATAGGGCATGACTTTTCTATGGGGTACCTTCGTTCAACTCTACGAGGTGCTTATATCCTTGAAAGTGAAACGTTACGAGTGGGAACAGTGGATATCTATGACACTAGCCTAGGTAAATTTGGTCCAAATAGTACTGTGACTTTCCCACACAAAATGCAGTGGGCGAATAACTTTAGTCATGAAGATTTTGCACACTCGGTTAATCTAAACTATCAGAGTGGTTATGAAGATCAATCCTACTCGGCAAATGCTTCACAGATCCGCTATCAGTCTGATATTAGTCAAGGCTTTGACCAGTCAGTTGAACGTAATGTAAGTAGTTACCTTACAGTTGATTACCTGACAAAGTGGCAGATCAATGACAGTACGCAAGTTGGTTTTGGTATCAAAAACTTACTTGATCGCCAACCTCCATTATCATTGCGTACTTCAGGTGGTGGTTATCAAGTTGGTTATGACCCGCGATACGTTGATCAGTTAGGTCGTACATTTTATGTTAAAGGTGAATATAACTTTTAATATGGTAAAAGCTAATCAAGGTTAGCCGTGTCCATGGCAATTGACTCTAGGTGAGTAACCACGACACGGTTGAAATAATCTTAATAAAAAGCCTTCAAACCAGCGAGATGGCTTTTTTGAATATCGTCAAAAAACTTGGCCTCTTTGCTATACTTATATACAGGTGCGTTGCTATGAATCACACAATTAAGCCCTGCTAATTCTGTTAATTTTGAAAATACAGAGAAAGGCATCCCTTCATTGATCAAAGCGTGCTGAGCTATGTCACTATTGGGGATACTACCAAAGCGTTTTATTGCGTTGTTTGTTGACACCCACCCCTCTTCAAGTGGTTGATACCTAAACTCAACCACTTTTTCTACATCTTTTTTAGACACTTATTATTTATAAATCATGCCCCATTTGTAATCCCCCCGAAAAATCGGAGCAGTTATAAGTAGAAAATTCCGTTAAACTAAAACGAAGGAGTTTTCTATGCGCAAATCACGATACACAGACAGTCAGATCTTAGCGATTCTGAAACAAAACGAAAACGGTATACCGGTTCCAG
>NZ_JBEOOB010000062.1:0-6564 GCF_040308685.1 Pseudoalteromonas sp. 20-MNA-CIBAN-0454
GCTATTGCTTCAGGGAAGCCTTTTAGTCCATCAACACAGGCAATTAAAATATCGGATACACCACGATTATGTAAATCAGTTAATACTGATAACCAATAGTTAGCCCCTTCACTTTCAGAGATATATAAACCAAGTAACTCTTTTCGGCCTTCAATATTGACACCCAGTACGGTATAAATAGCCTTACTCACGTAGCGGCCATTTTCTTTAATCTTATAATGAATGGCATCAAGCCAGATAAACGGGTAAAGCGTATCTAAGCTGCGAGCTTGCCATGCTTTAAGCTCTGGTATCAGCTGGTCTGTTACGGCAGTGATGGTGGCCTCTGATACCTCAACGCCATACATATCCTGTATATGGCCTCGAATATCTCGGTAGCTCATACCTAAAGCAAACATAGATAGGATTTTCTCATCAATTTCAGGCGTTAACTTTGTTTGGTTCTTTTTAACTAGCTGAGGTTCAAACGAACCTGCGCGGTCTCTGGGTGTTTCAAGTTCGAATTGGCCTATGGATGACTTAACTGTTTTTTTGGTTGAACCATTTTTACGGTTAACTTGCGTCTCAGATTGTAGATACTGCTCTAATTCGGCTTTAAGAGCCGCTTCGGTGAGTTGTTTGATTAAGGGTGTTAGAACACCGTCTTCGCCAGTAAGACCTTTACCAGCTTGAAGTTCAGCTAATGCTTTGTTGAAATCGAAAGATTGAGTCATGTGTCACTCCTGTTTTCTTAATAATACTGAAATGACACAGATTTCTAAACACTACCTCCGCATCACGCCCTGAGGCACTCAACAAGCTTTTTCTACCACTAAAAAAGGAGAACCTTTCTCTTTTAGTGCTTTTAAATATTTTGATTCATCATAAGCTTTTCCTGTTTTCCAGCACCTTAATAGACCTTAGGCTAGTACAGCTTACTTTAGTATTGCGAATTTACGACCTGTGAGCATATGTTCAGGGTCTAATGCATTAGGGTTATAAGATGAGCTTTTAATTACTTCATAAATAACAATATCTTTAGCACCTTGTTCAAAAGGGTTTTTTAACTCCAGTGACTCTTTGTCATTAAAAAAGTCGAACTTTTCATAAGCAGTAATAAAATGTTTATTTTCAAGATGCTCATTACAACTCAATGCTAATTTTAAAGCTTCTGATAGTAGATGTTTAAGAGCTCTATTCTCCCCTCGACATGCAGCAAATAACGCCATTGTGGTATTTTTACTTTCAAGCTTAGGCGGCTCATCAAATGGCATTTGCTTCGCTAGGCCCATTAAATATTGGCGAAAGTACTTAATGTCGTTCTTTAAGCTAAAGTATTCAAGTTTTCTTTTTCTAACTAAGCGAGAAGCCCATTGAGGTTCTTCAGCTATTGTTGCAGCCCAAGGCATACCAACCAGTACTATTGGCACCTTGGCTTCTTCACTAATAAACTTTAACCCATTTGCGATTTGTTGCCGTTCTTGTACGCTTTTAAACTCTATTAACTCCTGAAACTCATTAATGATGAGTAACTCAACTTGAGCTTTAATTAAGCTTTCTACAAGTTTTTTAGTTAGGTCTGTTTTGTAGCCTCGCTTTTTAATTTGGCTACTTCCAAATAGCTCCAGATCTGCCAGCATTTGGATTAAAGTTGCATCTAAGCCTTTCCCCCTAGATATACGACTTATTAAGACTGGCATAGTATTTCGGCTATAATTCTGTGTAGCTAGAACTCTTTTTTTGTAGTGATTAATGGTATGGCTTTTTCCTACGCCTGTATCACCAATTAATAGCATACACTGCTGGTCTGACTGAAATATACGGTTTAATCTCAGCTCATCAAAGTCATTAAAAATTGTTTTGATTTGAGAGTGCATAACAATGCAATCGCTAAAGTTGCGCAACTGTCCGATCTGTAATTCTGTTAAGGCATTCATTCAAATGCCTCTAAGTCATCATCCCAATCATCAAAAATATCGTTACTTATATTTTTTTGCACAGGGGCTGCGCTTTTTTCAGAAACCTTAATAGTGCCCGTTCCTGTATTGCTTACATCAGCTATTTGAGCTTGCTTTTTGACAGTTGTAATTTTTGCTTTAGTTTTTGATTCAATGAAAGCTTCTTGCTCTTGTCTTACTCGCTCATGAATAGCCATGCGTGCTTTAGCTAAGCCCAAACTATCTTTAGACTCTCGAATGATTTCCCTGTTAATTTTTTTTATTGTTTTATGTTCATAGATACTTAACCCGTCCGTATAGCCGGTAGGGTCTGTACACGGTACTTCTAGGTAGCTTTCCAGCTCTTCTAAGTAAACATAAATTTTTGAAATATCATCAGGATCAACTTTAATAAGTTTTTTTATAGTTTCTTTTGTTTGTGGATAATGTTTACGATAATCAGCCAAAGCTGTTGAGTCATACATTAACTCTTGATATTTAATACCATTTCTCGTTAAAGTTCTTGAGTCGGAGATGCGCATTAACATATCAAAGCGAGCTTCTTCTTCTTCACTCATAGTTAAAGGGGGGTATGCATCAAACCCTTGTTGCCAACGTTTAATTGGGATTCGAGTTTCACGTGAATTACTATCTTGATGATATACATCCACGATCCACCGGTGAAATTCTTCAACAAAAGTTGAGAAGCGCATAATTGCATCTTTCTCAGGTTTATATTCTTCTTTTTCTAAAATATTTGAAAATGTCTTCCCTGGTAATTCAGGTAAGAAATATTCATTAATCACCCCAAAAAAACGCTCTATAAAGGGTTTTAACCAAGGCTTGCGTACAGGGTTATATTGGATATTTACTCCTGCTGACTGACAAGCATGCTCTAGGTTTTTAGACCAAAACTCAGCACCATTATCTACAACTAAATTTTCAAATTTACCAAAGCAAGGCCAATCATTTTGTAGTTCTATATTCAGAGCATCAAGAGACTTTGGCTTAATCGCATGAGTAATAGCCTTAGCCGCAGATACATATGAAGGAGATTTATAGCTAAGATGAAAACCAAGAACACAGCCACTAAATACATCAATAAGTAATGTTAGGTAAGGTCTTCCTATAGGGATAAGTAACTCATCATCAAGTAGGATTAAATCAAGTGGTGTATGATCAATCTCTACACGCTCTAATATTCTTGTAGGGGGTACGTGCGCAGCGCAGTAAGCAAACCATTGATCTGCTTTAAATTTACCATGCCTTGCGACCGCTACTGCATATGGGGGTATTGCTTTGATTCTTTTATTAAAGGCATTGTAGGATATTATTGGAATCTTGCCTTCAACAATACTCTCATTTTCAATAACAATAAGGTCTTTATAGTACTGATATGCAGTTGCTACAGTAGGTCTTTTAGCATCTAAAAATCGTTCTAATGCTTTATCAAAAAACTTATCATCCCCTTCTATACGGTTGGTTCTGTTTCCCATTTTATGGTTTTTATCAGCAAGGGAGGCAATATCACCGTTGCTTTCGATGTATTTTTTACGCCAACGAGCAACAGTTCGCCAATTTGGCTGAACTTCATCACTCCCTTTAAAAAGCTCATCTAAAATAGGATCTAAATTTCGTTGGGTCCACCCACGTGAAAGTTTTTTATCTATAGAACTAATTAGCTTATACCTTTGTAGCGCTTGGTTTTTAAAGGTATCTGGAAAGGTATCCAAATCACGCTTGATTAAGTTGGCATCATCTAATTTGACATATTGTTTGGGTGTTTGTGGCTTTAATGGAGTTAGTGATTCATCAAACTCATTAAAAAAGTCAGTCATAGTCTAGCCCATAAAGTTGGATTATTAGTTAAATTATCATGCCCTAGGTCAGCTTCAATCAGCCCTTTATGCATTAGCCCAAAGACGAAGGATCGTGTTTCACCAATAGGTAAACCAACCTGAGAGCTTATATCATTTAGCTTAATAGCCCCTGACTTATGAATGAAACTGAGCAACTCATTTTGAATGCTACTTATACCGTAAACACCTGAATATCGGTGTAATAATTTTAAGTTGTTTAATATTGGGTTTACCCTAATTTGCCTATCAGTCACGAGGATAAGATCAATTCCCATTTTTAATGATGCAGCCCTTTTGGCAGCAAACTTTGCTCTAAATAATGGAGAAGTGATTTTTGAGTAGGGTTTATATTCGTGGTATTTTTGGGTTTTATCTGTATATGAAATAAGTGTATCTGGTGTGTAAGGTAAGGTTTTACCCATAAACTCATATTTAAAGCCTTCAGGCTGACTTCCAAAGCTCTCTATCAAGTCGTTATATTCATGATGAAAACATACATCAAACTCTAATGTACTTTCACACATAATTACATTACTAACTTTAGTGCTAGCAAATTTGAATACATTTTTATTCGGAGAAGGCTTTCTTAAGTTACGTATATACATGAGTAAAATAACAAGTCATTGATTATACTAAACTTAATTTTCAAACCTCACTTTTAAATGGGTTTTTATGTCAAAGTATGGTTTAATTATGTCACGGTATGGTTGTATTATGACAAACTATGGTTTCAGCGACACGACGCAAGCCACGACTTAGGCTTCAACAAAGTAGTAGCTGCCAACCCACGCAATGCAGGCGCTGCAGATATTTCGTTTGCCGCAAGCCATGTTAATATGGCGCTTGATGGCTTGGGCTTAATGGGCAGTGGCGCGCACACTAAAAACGAAACTGCCGATTTAACTAGCCTTGATAAAAACATAAAAAAAACCGCATTGCTTATTTACAGGTTAGGGCAGCTGTAAGATTATTATTTAATGTTTTCTACCAGTGAGCCAACTAATTATGTTTAATGCCATTAACCCAAGAGCAGGTTAATTAACTCTGCCACCCTACTCTTTAGTCTAGCTTTAATTCTGGTAATAAGTATGCAAAAGGCCAATAAAATTGGCCTTTTGCATAAGTAATGTTGCATGTATAAGGTGTTCTGGGTAGTTAACTCACCATTGAACTATTACAATAACCAACGCTGGTACTATTAATTTTATGTTTCACGGTGCTTTTTCTCATGGCTGTCGTAATCAGCATCGCGCACTCTTCTATCACTGTCTCTTTTGCCTTTTTTGCGTTTTCTTTTAACTGCTTCGGCCATATCATTAACTTTAAGCCCTTCTTCAGGGTTGTCCGACTCACAGAGTATTTCATCTATAGCTAAGTCCATTTCAGCTCTGATCTCTGCAATTGCAATTCTTTTTTCTTTGAGAATTTCATCTATAGCCATTTTTTTTTGCTGCAACAATTGCCTCTATTTGCTCACCAGCAGCGTCTTTACTATTGAGATTATTGATATCGGGATCAGACATAATGTGTCCTTAGCTAAAGTAGTCAGGAGTTACTAACCTTTATACTTTAGTATATAAATAGCAAAAATAAAATTGTCTCTTTATTGCTTTATACCCTAAATATTCGGGGTAAAGTAATAAACCTGAGCTCCGGATAATAAACTTATCTCAAGCAGCTATTTTCAGCGCTAACTGCGTTGAATTTTCTTGCAATAGGCCAGCTATTGACGCGTAAATTCGCCTTGTTTTCACTGAAAACCTCTGGCTAGAGAAAATAAAATTAAATATAACTATGATTCAATACGTTAGTAAATCTCTTAACCAGAGATCAGGTTAATAACTTAAAATACTGCTATTTCTTCGAGTACTTGCTTAAACTTGTTAAGACATTATTTTAAATAGTAAATCTCTCACTGTTGCTGGTTCAAACGGTTTGTCGCATATGGCATCCACTCCGGCTTGAGAGATGTTTGCTAGGTGGGTTTCATTGGCTTCTGAGCTCACCATTAAAATAGGAATGTGCGAGTAGCTATTTGAGCCTCTAACCGCTTCGGTTAGTTCTCTGCCATCCATTTCCGGCATATTGTAATCGGTTACTATTAAGTCAAACGCTTGCTCGTTTAGCTGCTCAATTGCTTGTTTGCCATTCTCAGCCTCTACCGGCGCAGGTATTCCCATACCAGCAAGCACCCGAATAATATGTTTACGAGCAAAGCGACTATCGTCAACCACTAATACGCGCAGCAAAGTAACATCAAAGTGTTCAAGCTCTACTTCTTGTTCGCTAATTATATCTAAGGTAGCTTTAAGCGCTCGGGTAATAGCTTCGCTGGTAAAGGGCTTAGGTAAAATAGCTAACACGCCCGATTGCCTTAATTGCTCAAGATACTTTTTATTACGCTCGCTCGACACCAACATAAATGCTTGGTGCTCTGTGCGCGGGTTCGACCTAATGTTTTGTAGCAGTGAATCGGCGGTGCCGTCAGCTAAGTACATACTGCTAATAACTAAATCTGGTTGGTAATTTGCAAGTAGGGTTAAAGCTTGGGTTTGTGTAGTGGCGGTTTCTATTTGTTTTACACCACTTTGTATTAATGATTTTATGATCAGTTTTTGCTGCACTTCTGAAGGCTCGACCAATAATATTGATAGATTAGCTATTGCAGTTAAGTCACTCATTTATATCTCTTTATTATTATAATCTTGCTGTTTTTATCGAAATTTTCCGAGAAAACCCATTGATCGACGCGAAGCGGCGTCGATGGGATGAATCGGAATAGTTAGCCC
>NZ_JBEOOB010000063.1:0-6562 GCF_040308685.1 Pseudoalteromonas sp. 20-MNA-CIBAN-0454
AGCAAGCCGAAAAGCTAGCGATTGAAAAAGCCAATGCTGAGTTACTCGCAAAACAGCAAGCCGATGCTCATGCATTACAGCTAGAGCAACAGCAGCGTTTAGCAGAGCAAGCTGAAACTGAGTATTTAGAGCAGCAAAAACTTGCAGCCGAGCAAGCACAGAGAGAGCAAGCTGAAAAGCTAGCGATTGAAAAAGCCAATGCTGAGTTACTCGCAAAACAGCAAGCCGATGCTCATGCATTACAGTTAGAGCAACAGCAGCGTTTAGCAGAGCAAGAAGCGCAGATGCGCCTTGATCAAGAAAAAGCAGCAGCGGAAAAGGCTGAAGCTGAACGCTTAGAGCAAGTACGTATTGCAGCAGAGCAAGCAGAAGCTGAGCGATTAGAACAGCAACGTATTGCAGCAGAGCAAGCAGAAGCTGAGCGTTTAGAACAAGCACGAATTGCAGCAGAGCAAGCAGAAGCTGAGCGATTAGAACAACAGCGTATTGCAGCTGAACAAGCAGAAGCTGAGCGTTTAGAGCAAGCACGAATTGCAGCAGAGCAAGCAGAAGCTGAGCGTTTAGAGCAAGCACGAATTGCAGCAGAGCAAGCAGAAGCTGAACGTTTAGAGCAAGTACGTATTGCAGCAGAGCAAGCAGAAGCTGAGCGTTTAGAACAAGCGCGTGTTGCAGCTGAACAAGCAGAGGCTGAGCGCTTAGAGCAGCAGCGTATTGCAGATGAACTTGCAAGCGAAGCAACTCAAAAAGTAGAGAAACCTAAAAAAGAAGGTTTTTTCTCTCGCCTTAAAAAAGGTTTATTAAAAACTCGCGTTAATATTGGTTCTGGTTTTGCTTCCATATTTAGCGGTAAAAAAATAGACGATGATTTATTTGAAGAGCTAGAAACGCAATTACTCACCGCCGATTTAGGCGTTGATACCACAATGAAGTTAATAGACCGCCTAACTGATGCGGCAAACCGTAAGCAATTAAAAGACGGTGACGCACTTTATGAGCTAATGAAACAAGAAATGGCCGTAATGCTTAAAACTGCAGAGCAGCCGTTGGTTATTCCAGCCGATAAAAAACCATTTGTTATATTAATGGTAGGTGTTAACGGTGTAGGTAAAACGACGACCATTGGTAAATTGGCTAAGCAATTTCAAAGCGAAGGCAAGTCGGTCATGCTTGCTGCGGGTGATACATTTAGAGCCGCAGCGGTTGAGCAACTACAAGTATGGGGCGAACGTAATAGTATTCCTGTTATTGCACAGCATACTGGTGCTGACAGTGCGTCTGTTATTTTTGATGCTTTTCAAGCGGCAAAAGCGCGTAACGTTGACGTATTAATCGCAGATACAGCAGGGCGCTTGCAAAATAAAGACAATTTAATGCAAGAGCTTGAAAAAATAGCGCGAGTAATGAAAAAAATTGATCCTGATGCGCCGCACGAAGTAATGTTAACTATTGATGCAGGCACAGGGCAAAATGCGATTAGCCAGGTAAACTTGTTTAATCAATGCGTTGGTTTAACCGGTATTACTCTTTCAAAACTAGATGGCACGGCAAAAGGCGGTGTTATTTTTGCGGTAGCAGATAAGTTTAACATTCCAATTCGCTATATTGGTGTGGGTGAAAGTATTGATGATTTACGTGCCTTTAAAAGCGATGACTTTATTGATGCGCTATTTAGCCAAGATGAAGACGACGCTTAAAGCTTAGCAAGCTATTAGTACAAGCGTTGAAAAGTGATCAGCGCGACGTTCATAAAGTGAAAGCTTCACCCAAATGGTCATGTTTGTACTTTGATTTTCCGGTTCTGTAGGTGTGGTTTATAACACACCTTTAAAAGGTGGAACTTTTATTTACCAAAAGAGGGAGCTTGCTCCCTTTTTAATTGCGAGGAATACCAGCTTTATTGATGTTTAATAGTGTTGGCATAATAAAAAATGATAAATTTTCAGCAAGTAAGTAAAACCTATCCAGGCGGGCATCGCGCTCTTGAAAAAGTTAATTTTCATATTAAACCTGGTGAACTCGCGTTTTTAACCGGCCACAGTGGCGCGGGTAAAAGTACGCTGTTAAAGCTAATTAGCTTAATGGAACGCCCTTCTGCTGGAAGTGTGTTTATTAACGGTATCGATTTAAACAAAGTAAACTCACGGCAAATTCCTTATGCCCGTCGCGACATCGGCATTATATTTCAAAACCACCGCTTATTAGAGCGCTACACTATATTTGATAACGTAGCACTGCCCTTGATCATTGAAGGCACACACCATAAGCAAATTGCAAAGCGTGTGCATGGCGCGCTTGATAAGGTTGGCTTGATTGATAAAATTAAATGCCACCCATCTATGCTCTCTGGTGGCGAGCAGCAGCGTGTGGGTATTGCCCGCGCAATTGTTAACTCCCCGCCAATATTATTAGCAGATGAACCTACGGGTAACCTAGATCCTGAGCTTTCAATGGAAATATTACGTCTTTTTGAAGAGTTTAATAACCATGGGACAACCGTACTTATTGCTACCCACGATCTAGGATTAGTGGCCCGGATGAAGTATCGCAGCTTAACCCTAAAAGATGGTCGTATGATTCAAGATCCGTTAGCCGAGGGCGCATTATGAGTTTACTTTTTAAAAGTCGTCAAAATAGTAACGATAAACAAAAAAAATCAGTATTTGCTGGCGGTTATTTTTTTATTATTAATATTTTTCGCCAAGGCGTACATAGCTTAGGTGAAATGTGGCGTACACCTCTAGCGTCGTTAATGACTATTGCAGTACTGGGTTTGAGCTTAACCTTGCCAGCTAGCTTATACTTAGTGGTTAAAAATGTGCAACAGGTAAGCAGTGGCTTTGAAGAGGCCAGCGAAATTTCTTTGTTCGTAAAAGAAAGCATGAACGAGCAAGAAACCCAAACCTTAGTAAAGCGCTTAGCACTCTACCCAGAAGTGGAAAGCGTGACCTTTATTTCTAAGCAGCAAGCTCTACAAGAGTTTAAGCAAGTATCTGGATTTGGTCAGGCGTTAAGCTATTTAAATAGCAATCCGTTACCCGATGTTGTGCTCGTTATACCAACATCGCGACACAGACAACCTAATGCCGCAAAAGTACTTTTAACTAAGCTTGAAAGTGAGCGAGAAGTTGATTTTGGCAAGCTCGACATAGCTTGGCTTGAGCGCCTAAATGCATTGCTAAGCCTATTAAAAGAAAGTGTTATTACCATTGCGCTGCTATTGCTTACCTCGGTAACGCTAATAATAGGTAACACTATTCGTTTGTCTATTATGGATAAAAAAGAAGAAATACAAGTAATGAAGCTGGTAGGCGCTACTAATACTTTTATTCACGCCCCCTTTTTATGGACCGGAATATGGTATGGCGTTATAGGCGGGTTATTTGCATTTATATGTGTGGCGCTAATGATGTGGTGGCTATCAACTGCCGTTAGTAGTGTGGCAAGCGTTTACCAAACTAGTTTTTCTTTAATTGGTTTAACCTTAAAAGAATTTGGCTCGCTGGTACTGCTTGCTACTAGCTTAGGGTTTATTGGTTCGTACTTATCGGTTAATCGTTATATAAAAGAAATTGAGCCAGATAAAGTCTGACATAAAATGGTCACATTTTTATATTATTCTTTTTAAAGCAGTTTTTATAAAAGTGCTTTAAAGCTATAGCAGGCTTAATTCATCACTTATTCAGTCGCTTAGCGTAGACTTAAAAAATACAAAAAACCACTTGATTTATACTTAAGAAAAGTTTTAAATTGGGGTTAGCACTCTTAGGCAAAGAGTGCTAAGATGGTTTCAAATGTTTATCACCGAGGTGAAAAATGAGTAAAGATTTATACGCAATGGCACTTACAGTTGGACAGCAAAGCGCAAGCATGGACGGTTACCTTCAAGCGGTAAGCACTATTCCTATGCTTAAAGTAGAGCAAGAACAAGAGCTGGCAACACGTCTTCAGGAAGAAGGTGATCTTAGTGCTGCAAAGCAACTCATTATGTCGCACTTACGCTTTGTAGCGCATATTGCAAAAGGCTACTCGGGTTATGGCTTGCCACAAGCAGATTTAATCCAAGAAGGTAATATTGGCCTGATGAAAGCGGTAAAGCGTTTCAACCCAGAAGTGGGTGTGCGTTTAGTATCGTTTGCAGTGCATTGGATTAAAGCAGAAATTCATGAGTTTGTACTTAAAAACTGGCGCATCGTAAAAGTTGCTACCACTAAAGCACAGCGTAAATTGTTTTTTAACCTTCGTAAAAATAAAAAACGTTTAGGTTGGTTTAACCAAGCAGAAGTTAGCACAGTAGCTAGCGAGCTAGGTGTGAGTGAAAAAGAAGTACGTGAAATGGAATCGCGCATGAGCGGCCAAGACATGGGCTTTGACCTTACAGGTGATGACGACGACAGCGCACCAAGCAGCACCTATTCACCAGTACAGTATTTAACTGATGGCACTGCTGACTTAGCTGACGATATTGAGCAGCAACAATGGCAAGAACAATCACATACTCGTTTGTTTAGCGCTCTTAAAACGCTAGATGAACGCTCGCAAGACATTGTAAGCGCACGTTGGTTAACCGACGATAAAGCAACGCTACAAGAACTTGCTGAAAAATACAGTGTATCGGCTGAGCGTGTTCGCCAGTTAGAAAAAACAGCGATGAAAAAGCTACAAGCTGCAATGGTGTAAACCTAACCATTTAGCTAACAAAAAAAAGCCCCGCATATAAAATGCGGGGTTTTTTTGTTTGTTTCACGATATTTACTTAAAATTTTATTAGCACTCAATGCGGCTATTGAAGCTGCTCGTGCCGGTGAGCACGGTCGCGGCTTTGCCGTTGTTGCCGATGAAGTACGCGTTCTATCTCGCCGCACTCAAGAGTCTACTGCTGAAATTTATACTACTATCGAAACTTTACAAAACACGACTAAGCAGGCTGTTAGTTTAATGGATAGTAGTAAAAGGTTAGCTAATAATAGTGTTGATGACGTTAATGCTGCAGCGAAAGCCCTCGAAGAAATTACTCAAGCGGTTAATATAATTTCTGATATGGCAGGACAAATAGCCATAGCAGCCGAAGAACAAACACAAGTAACAAATGAAATAACGCAAAATACGGTTGCTATAAAAGATGTTACTGATGAGATCACTGAGTCGGCTTTGACCCATTTAAGCCAAGCAAAAGTACTTAAAGATCGCGCTGCTGATTTGAGTGATAAGGTGGCTACTTTTATTTTATAAGCGTGAATAATTACTCTACTGCAGCCTTATTAGTAGGCAGTAGAGTGATAGTCATATTTCTTCTCTTTCGCCTAAGTGAGCTACCCAGCGACATAGCTTCGCTCTGAACTCTGGGTTTTCCTCGATAAAAAGTCACTTTAATAAGTTCGACTTCTATTAATTTAGTAGTAGACCTTTAACCCTTAATATTATTTTTAGTTGCTTCGCTATACCACAGCTCCATAAAGCATTCAGTTAACTTATGTTCTATTTCAAGTGCTTTATCGGTTGGGCAAAATAGGGTGAAGCTTGCTCTAAATTCTCCTAACTCAGTAGTACCAAAGTGAATTTCGGGTTCTGGGCCTGAAATTTTTGCATCTAATTTTCTTTCGATAATAGAGTTATACCGGCTCGCCACTTCTTCAAACTCTTCGCAGTAATGCTTGGCTTTATTACGAAGAGTTTCGTAAATAGGGTACGGATTAAAGCTGTCTTTACGCACAATATTAAAATGATGAGTAGCAAAGCGTTTAACAAAGTTTAAGTTTTTTATTGGGCTGGTAATTAATTTGTTATTAGGAATAAATATTGTTTTTCTAGAGAATTGATAAGTTCGCATATCAATTTCATGTAAGGTGGTTTTAATCCAGTTGGTCTCTGCTACTTCGCCATAATATTCACCAACTTGTACCCAGTCGCCAATTCTAAATGGGCGGGTTGTTACTAAGTAAAAAAAGCCAATTACACATTGAATAAACTCTCTAGTGGCAAGCACAATAGCAACGGCAAAAGCGGCTATAGACAGTGCAAAGTTTTGAATCTCAGTCGACCATATAAACAGCAGTAACAAAACCATAGTAAAGTTAATAAAGTGCTTAATATTGTGTGCAATGTAGCGAGTATCTTTTTCTTTTTTTTCTGCTCTATATCGCGCCAACTTATCAACAAGTACTTTTAAACTAAATGCGATAGTGAGCACCACCACTGAGATAAGAACTGGGTGTAGTAGTATATCTTTGATCATAAATTCCAAAATACGAGTAATTGCAAACAAGCTTAGTATATTGATTTATGAAACCAATTAGCAAACTTAACCTCAAAAAAATTAAGTTGGGTTAGTCAGTTACTCCATTGCCAACATGGTGATGCTGTTTATTAAGCTGTTTACGACACAAAAGTACAAGCTCAATAGCTGAAATTAAAATTAAAGTATAACCAAGTGTTTCTATCCCTTCTTCTACCCAATAGCGCCAAGTGCTCCATCTAAATCTAATGAGTGCGTATTCTCATGACTTTGATCACCGATTCTCATCAGCTTTGATCGCTTGATTTATCATTTTGTAGAGCCATTTTT
>NZ_JBEOOB010000064.1:0-6519 GCF_040308685.1 Pseudoalteromonas sp. 20-MNA-CIBAN-0454
TAGTAGCAAATTTTTTGTTTATTCTGTAACTTAAATAAGTTAATCGCTAAGGCTTTATTCCACAAGAATCGACAATTCCCCGCATATTGCGCCATTTTAGCGTTAATATAGGGTGTTGTTTTTAAACGAAATTTATAAGCTTTGCGAATAACCATACTGTTATTATATACAGTTAATCAAAAAGGAACAACCCACTTAGTCGCTTCGCGACTATTGCCTTATATCACCGACCTAAAGGAACGGTGTTTTACGGCAAAAGTTGATAAAAGAGAGTTTATAATTGCTGTAATAATAAATCCCTTAACCAGAGTTCAAATTAAATAATTTAAAGGACTTATAAATAGTTACAGTCCATAATGGTTTTTCTGTTACGTTATAGTTACGTTAAAGCTAAGTGATTGAAGTAAGGAAGGTCATAATGCAAGTAAAGCAACTCCCAAGTATAACTTTAACTGGTTTAAAGGTAAGAACGTGTAACGCCGATGAAATGAACTCTGGCACTGCAAAAATAACGGAGCTTTGGCAAAAATTTGGTGAAAAGCATGGACAACAGCTAACAAAAAATACAAAAACGTATGGTGTTTACACTAACTATGAAAGCGATGTAACCGGTGAATTTGATGTAATAGCCTGTTGCGACGACTTATCGATTGGAGATCAAAAGTCAGTAAAAGTAACTACCGAGGCAGGGAGTTATTTAGTATTTAACGGGACAGGTGAAATGCCCGATGCGGTAATCGACCTGTGGGGCGAAATTTGGCAATACTTTAGCTCAGACGACTGTCGTTTTACCCGTACCTACAGCAGCGACTACGAATATTACAAAAGTGCTGATGAAGTAGAAATAGCCATAGCGGTTAAAGAATAAAGCTTTAGGCTTTAGGCTTTAGGCTTTAGGCTTTAGGCTTTAGGCTTTAGGCATAATTAAAAACGCTAGCTTAACTTGCTAGCGTTTTTTTATGCGCGTAAATATTAATTTTAGCGACTAGCACTTTTAAAGCCCTATATTACTAAGCTTCTAGCGCCATTGCTGCCATTTTCATCGCACTTGCAAACGACTTTACGCCAGCAATAAATAAACCGTTATGACAAAAAACAGCATCTTCAAGCCCAGTTTCGTCCTGAAATTCTTTATCAGATAAACCAGCCCACGGTTTTGGGAGTGACTTGCGGTCTTCAAACGATCCTGGCTCAACCGGTACAGTTTGCACAATCCACTGGCCAGAGTGCGAAGGATAAACCATATATAATGCTTTATCAGAAAGCGCATGCACGGTTTTTTTCCACGGTGTGTATTGCTCTAACACAATTACGCGTGGATCAGCTGCATTTTCAATCGCTTTAGCAACAATTGCTTTTGCATTAATGCCACCGTTAGCCGCAGCTATAAAGCGAGTTAAAATGCGCGATGCAAACTCAACCGCTTCATCAAAACAGGCATCAAAGTTACTCTCTTCTTGCCACGTTGGGTTAAACATTGAAATAGTTTGGCTAAGGCTAATGCCTTTAGCAACGCCTTCAACATGGCCGCAGTCAATTGCATCAATAGTAGAGACTAAACCAGAGTCAATTGCATTGGCTGTTTCTTGGCTTCCTTGGCATATTTCAAGGCCATATTTTTGCCAAATTAAACCAAATGAAGAAAAAGGAATACCATTTTCACGCGCCCCGGCACCGCCACGTTGGTGGTGATCAAAACGGCCTGTCTCTGGGTTATGCTCGCCACCTACATCAATCACAACATCGGCTTTGCTTATAAGCTCCATATCGCGGGTGCGTATAAGTTTAAAAGAAGGATAAATATACTTAAGTGCAGCTACACTAAAAACATCATCTGCATGAAAAGTACCGTTGTGGGTTGCTATCGTTATATCATTCATTGGTTTTGTATCATTTTCTAAAAGGATAAGAAGGTCTCGCTATTTAAACGTTACGGTTTTGAAAATACTTAACAAGTAAAAATCATAAGGCGGATTCTATCTGATGAACGCTAACAAAAACAGTAAACTGTTTTTTATCCTTGTTAAAGCAATTAAGCTCGCATGCAATAGCCTACTAATTATAGAGAGATGCAAAGCCACACGTTATTATTTTGCTGCGTTATTTTTGTATCAATAACCAAACTTTAGTTAAATTATCAGCTAAAGCATGGCTAAATGCCCTATTTTCTTAAACAACATAATATAAATGCAGATAAAATTATTTTAATTTTTATTATTGCTGTAAGTGCTAAAAAACAACGCATTGCACTTTAACCTTTATAAAAATAAGCTAACCATCTGTTTAAAAACAATAAAAATCACATTTAACATCAAATACTACATTCAGCTATAGGTATATAAATGTTACTAAATAGTTTCATACAAGACCTTTGACTAATCGTAATCTGTTGCTAGCTGCTTTATCCTGCCGCCTCAATTTTTATTTGCTTTAAACAAAGCTGTATTTTTATTTTGAGTGAGCAACTATGTTGCAGGAGAAGCCATGAATACCACGCCGCAAGATGATATTTCATCTGATGCCAAACCAGGAGCGGATACTCAAACCGCTACCAATAGCTATAAAAATCTACACAAGCCTAGCTCTGAGTTTAATAGCCGAGACGAATACCTAGAACACGAGCTGCAAATTATGCAGCCTAAACGCTGGCGCCCAAACTTACCCTTTAGAGACTACAGATTCGAATTTGAAGACGCTATTCCTGCAATGGCTGCCACCATAGGTAAAGTGGTTATGGTTGCCGCTATTGCCGCAACGTTTGCAAGCCCACTGGGTTTAAGCGACGCTTTTGTTTTAGAAAACGTGCGTTACGAATTACTTATCGTCGCCTTTTTTATTATTTTGTTTTCAGGCTTTATTTTACCTACCGCTAACTTAGCCGGTACTCATGGTCCTTTAATTCCGTTAATTCCAATTGTAGTTGCAGCAGGGGGCCACCCTATGGCATTTGGCTTGCTCATAGCAGCCTTTGGTTTAATTTTGGCAATAAGTAAAGGCGGAACCCTACTGGCTAAACTAACCAGTAAAGGCGTATGTGGCGGGCTTTTACTCTACCTAGGGTTTATAGGCATAACCTCGCAAGTTAAAAAGCTGTTTGCATGGGCCGAAGCCATCGATATGACCCACATTGCCTTTATTGTTATTTTTTCCACTATAATTTTATATGCCATGTTAGAGCATTTTAAAAAGCGTTGGTTAGCCGTACCACTTAGCTGTATTTTAGGCGGCGCAATAGCCTTTGCATTAGGCGCACCGTTTGAGTTTCATACTGCACCGGGCCTGCCAAACATGAACCCTATGTACTGGTGGGGCGAAGACACCGGCTGGATGTTAGGCCTACCTACTCTAGAAAGCTTTGTAGTAGTACTGCCATTTGCAGTGCTTGCTGTTGCTATGTGGTCGCCGGACTTTTTAGGCCATCAGGTATTTCAAAAAATAAGCTACCCAAAACGTACCGAAAAAGTACAAATGAACATAGACGACACCATGCTTAGCGCATCAGTTAGGCAAACCTTTGGCTCGCTACTGGGCGGCGCTAACTTTGCATCATCGTGGGGCACTTACATAGTGCCAGCAGCCATTGCTAAACGCCCAATACCAGCAGGCGCTATTTTAACCGCACTATTTTGTATTATTGCCGGCGTATGGGGCTACCCTATGGACCTTGCAATTTGGCAACCAGTGCTATGTGTAGCGCTAATAGTAGGGGTATTTATTCCACTACTAGAAGCCGGCATGGAAATGACCCGCGTAGGTAAAACCACCCAATCAGCTGCTATTGTAGTATTTGCTTCAAGCTTAGTTAACCCAGCATTTGGTTGGTCACTCACCATATTGCTAGACAACTTAGGCTTTATTGGCTGTAAAGAAAGAAGTAAAGAACTCACCCGCATGAGCCGCTGGATCATTCCACTGGTCATGTTTGTACTACTAACCAGCGTAATGGCCATGGTAGGCATGCTGCCAGGTATACCCGCGTTAGTATCAAGCTTTAGGCACTAACTTTAAAAGTTAGCTTAAAGTAAATTACTCCCAGTAAGCGCATTTTATATGCGCTTACTGCGTTTTAAAGCTTAATTTTTTAGGTGGCAGCATAGAGCGAAAACCGGTCATTGAGGTTGGCTAAATATAAGTAAATTGATTGTTCAAATTGTTCTTTGCTCATATGCTAATAATATATGAACAATGCACGCGTATTATTCTATTAAACTTACTTTAAAGTTTTAGAAAACTTAGTGATAGTAATACCTTAAGTAATTTGTTAAAACTATATAAAGTAGATAAATGAGCGTTAAGTCGTCGGAAATATGCGCGATGAGCGCACTATTAAATTGGTTAGCCCCAGGAGGTTTCGTGGAAAGAGTTCCCGTTTACTTGGATAGTAATGTCATCATTGATATGGCCGATGGGCGCGAGAACGATCTTCTTGGGCTAGTCATGAGGAGCATTTATGAAGGACCATACTGTTATCCATTTTCCGCAGAGCAAATTTCTGAAATTACAGACAACGAAAGGCAAGCTAGAAACGAATCTAGGCTGATGCTGTTATCTGACTTAAGCCGTAATGTTTATTTTGAACACAGTATCAATAGTCTTCAATTTCGTACTGAGTCTACTACTCAGGTTTATGAAACAATAAACGAAGTTTCATTATCTCAAAATTGGGAAGCTGATTTTGCTAATTTTATTTCTTTCGAGCAGCAGTTAGAGGCTAGAACTGCTTATGGCCTGTCAACGGATGACCTAAATAACCTATCAGCTGAAGAAGCGATTACCAAGATAAACTCGGCGCTATCAAATTACGAGTATGAGCGTGAAGAAGGACAAATAGATCCTCCGAGAACGCTTAACGATATGTTGGATTACTCTGAGCAGAATATGCGAGAGCACTTCTCCCAGGTATGGGAGTCAATGGGCGCAAATATAGAATCTCATCTACGGAACTGTAAATTAGTTAGTTTGTTTTCATTTATCGATACATTCGGCTTCTGGAGTGACTCAAAGAGGACGTACAAAAAAGGTTCACGCTTAGCTGATAGTCGTCACGCATTTAACGGGTCCTATTTTAAGTGTGTAGTATCGAGGGATAAACGGCTTCTAAAAAAATCAGAGGCAGCATATAAGTATTTAGACATTACGACACAATGCTTTCATACAGATGAATTCAAAGCGCATTTATATGATTTGCTTTCGGGACAAAGCTAACAAGGCCAGGCACAGCGACTACTTTTCGTTGCGGCTTCGCCACCATTACAAAACCGTGCGTGCTGGCGGCATTAAGTGTTCATGAGGTCAGTTAAAGAATGAGTTTTAAAATTAATAGAATTAGCAGTAACAGTCTTGGGACACATTATGGCATTTTTCAAAATGGAGAGTTAATCCATCAAGAATTTAGTCGGACGGCTGCAGAAAAAGTACTCGGAAAATTGCAGATTGGAAAAACGATTGAAGAAGCATTAAAACCTGACCCAGCCCCCAAGCCTGAACGAGTGACTGCTCGACTTGTGACACCTCAAGTTTCATCGACTAAGCAACATAAAGCTCTTTTCCCTACAGCGGTAGCAGCTGAAAGAAAATTCAAGTATGACCCGGTGGTCTACCGCCAAATTGCGCTCTTTAAGGTAAATGAAATCGTTCAGATGACGAATCGAAAGGGGCACAGTTCAACAATACACATTACAAATATAGTGAAATTGAGCTGGCACCAACTCCAACTGTTAGTCTCATGTGGTAACACTAAGTTCGAGAAACAGTATTTACTTTATAAGGAGTACAGTACAAAGTATAGAGCAAATAGCGTTTTGAAAGGGATGAGTTTAAGCCAAGGCGAGAATTCAGAAATTCAAGAATATATAGGTATCTTTAAGGCAAATGGGTTCTCAAAACACACACAAGTAAATGATTATATAACTAGCAATAACTTGTGGGGAAACTACCCGACGATTCGATCACTTAACGATCATGGCGAATACAAAGAAATCGAAGGTATTGAGCCTCAGTATTTTGAAGTTGTTTGCCGTATTTTAAATATATCCAGTGAAGGTGGAAGAAGCTTAGATAACTTCAAAAAGTACTAATTTAGAACACACCTAACACAATTTAAGAGGGGTTCGGCACGCATGGCATTTTTACTATGCGTCGGTTTTAATGATTAAGGGGTATGTGACAGCATCAGTATCGTGTGTCTTACACCTTAATTGAGCGTTGCTATCAATGTCCGCAATTGGCACTTTTGCGAAGTTCAGCAGTGATCGATAATCGGACAGTTAGAATTTAAATGTCTGAAGTCAAGGTTTTACCCGTTTGGCTTTAAAAACTAATATATGGACCGCAGGGACCGTACTATTACACTGTTATGCACACCTTAATAAAAGTAGCGAGATAACTGAAATATGCTAGATATCACAACCACGAACATAACTACAATTATCGCAGCATCTGCGTAAGCGTCTAGCGAACCACACCTAGCATCGATGTTCTGATTATCTAAAAATACCTGCTCAATGATAAATTCGGAGC
>NZ_JBEOOB010000065.1:0-6467 GCF_040308685.1 Pseudoalteromonas sp. 20-MNA-CIBAN-0454
AGAAGCAGCCTAGTCTCTAAGTCAAGGCTGTAGAAGCCCATTGATCGACACGGAGTGGCGTCGATGGGTAGTTCACAGTAACTTGTAAGAACCCCTCCAGCTACCCGTAAGCATACGCCTGTGAGGGCATTTATTTAGATAGCACGGTAAAAGGATTTAACCCTCATGCACTTTCCTAAAGTCTTTGTTGCATTCGCAGAGCAAGCCGATCTTTTTCAAAGAAGTTTCGTTATTCAAAGTAAAGCATTATCTGATTTTAATCTCAGCCATATCAACGTATCAGTTGATATAAAAAGCCGAGATGAAAAGTAATATTTTCGCTTAAATTAGGCCCTGATTTTAGTATGAACAATGCAAAATTCTTTACCTACCAGCCATCCAAGTGAGTAATTTAAAAACAATCATAAAAGCGCTAATTTAGAGCCAAAGATCCACCCTTATAATAAAGCCACAAATTATATTAATAAAATGAAAGGTTGAAACATGATTAACTACTTAAAACTGATGACAATCATCTTGTTCATCGCAAACCTAATTGCCTGCAAAGCGTTAGAAGATCCAATATACAAGGATGTTTCGCGTAACAACTGGACTATGCCAGAAAAAGAGCCTGTTAAAGATAAAGAAGAAATTATAAAAGCAGCAATTATCGGTAAATTTATGCTCGACAGCCAAGCTCGACATGACCTTTTTATGGAGATTGAAAGTGTGCCGTTTAGTTTTAAAGTTGGTAAGTCAGGGTTTGAGACGGCATCAGACTTAAGTACCGGCGTTCAAATGACAACTGATCTTTTCACTGGGACAGTAGGCTCAGGTCAAGGGCAAGCTCTGGGTTTAGCTGTGGGCGTTGCGGCGTTAACATTTTCAGCATTTTCAGATGATGGTAGTCACGATGTTACTTCAGGTATATTTTTACCGGCTGAAATGGATGGCGTAAAGATAGACACTCCTGAACAAGCCATGTCAGTTGCACGCAAAATGGTGAGCGATAAAATTCAAACTATAGCACAAAAAATGAACTTTTCGGCGATGTGTGTAGAGGGGTGCGACCAAGCTCGCTCAACCTACTTACTGAAAAATTTGGATTACAAAGCGCCAACTAACCCAGAAAGGTACATTCCAAAAGAAATAGGTATTTACGTTTCAATTTCTCCTTTTGTAGAAAATGAAGATCTATCAAAGTATGATTCTTTAGCCACAGGTTTTGAAGTCAAGTGGATGTCTGAAAATATAAACGGTTTTCAATTTGTTATGGCCTCTGATAACTTATTTAACAACACACAAGTTAAATTTATAGAGGGTGAAGATGGGCTGCCCACAATTTTTGGCGATTTACGTTTTGCGAGAACTGAGCTGGGCAGAAAAATAACAAGAACGCTCCATAATACGCCGCATACATTCTTTGGCTCTTCAGAGATATCTTATAGTATTCTTTACTTTAATGACCGCGTTTACAATTTTTATAGCGATGGCCGCTATGAAACGTTCAGGGATTATGCAAAACCAGAGTTCCAGATGGGTTTATGATTGAATAATTACAAGCTAAGTATAGCTTCCCAATAATATAGGGGATTTATAGACTCTATTTTAATTTAACGCTGCCCGCTAGCCTTAATCTAAAAAGCATGGCGGGTAACGCCATCGTCGTTTGAACCTTAATAAATAGTGGATCAATATTCAAATGGTGGAGTGGATCACTTTTCGGTTGTTGTTGACAATAAGTGGTGTGTTAAAAACCAAGACAACCACTTTGCTTGGCAAGCTAGGTTCGACCACGTCAGGTCATCACTTTTAATGTTAAAACAAACCCACATGGCTTTAGCACTTTTTTTAAAACCGATAAGCGAGGATCTGTGTTGTTTTTCTCAATATCACGCAATGTTCTATCTGATACTTTTACATAATTAGCAAAGCGTGTTTGCGACATTTTATCGAAATTTTCCGAGAAAACCCATTGATCGACGCGAAGCGGTGTCGATGGGATGAATCGGAATAGTTATCCCTGCTCTTGAATGTATTTTCGAATTGTATCAGCAGCCACATTTCCAACAGAGCAAACAAAATATCCGTCAGACCAAAATGTTTTTTTAACCCAGATAACCCAGAATTGCTTTTTAAACCATTTAAATCTCGACCATAGACTTTGCGTTGTAGATTGTTTAATTCTCCTAACGTAACTCGCAACACTGTTATTGGGAGAGCTCGTTAGCAATATGTGTATATGATCTTTGTCCACCTCGATCTCTTCGACATTAAATTCTGAGCGCTATTAAATATTTACAGTGAGATTTAGTTTCATACTCCATCTTGACAACTCATTTCCATACAGTAGTCTATACAGTATATGAAAAAGACGCTTAGATACAACTACAGGCTAAATCCTACGCCAGAGCAAGAAGCTAAACTCGTTGAGTTTGGCGCGACAGCGCGTGGCATTTGGAACTTATTGTTGTCTGAGAACATGCGTCGATACGAGTTCGATAAAACGTTTTTGTTTTACAAAGACATGGCCTCACTACTTAAAGATATCAAGACGTTCGAAGAGTTTAACTGGATCAAAGCATTCGACTCGGCAGCAGCTCAGCAAGTTGCTCGCGACTTAGAAACAGCGTTAAAGAACGCAATCTCGAAAGGCCGTTTGCAGCGCTTTCCAAAGCATAAAATCTCATACAAAAAGAAAAAACTTCACAACGATAGTTTTCGAGCGGTCAATAACTCAAACTGTATCCGCATTGAAAATGGCGCTATCAGTATCCCAAAAGTTGGTAAAGTGCCTATCATTTTACATCGTGAACTGGCTAGCAAAATCAAAACGGTAACTGTTCAGTTTCGCCACGGTAAATGGGAATGCAGTATTACTCAAGAAGTGGAGTGCAAAACAGCTAAACAAGTTTTAAAAACAATCACAGGTTTTGACATTAACTCAAAGCAAACGGTAGTTGGCTCGAACGGCTACGTGGCCGACAATCCAAAGTTTTTAAAGCAGTCAAAAACAAAGTTAAATCAATTGCAACGCCAGCTTGCACGCCGAACTAAAGGTTCAAATCGCTGGCAAAAAACCAAACAACGCATCAACAAATTACACGGCAAAATCTCACGGCAAAGGCTCGACTTTGCACACCAAATCTCACGACAGATAACCAATGAAAATGATATTTTAGTGTTTGAAGATTTAAACGTAAAAGCGATGCAAAAATTCAATGGCAGTATGGTAGCTGACAATGTGATGGCTCTGATAACTCAGCTTTCAAAATACAAGGCTGAGCTTGAAGGTAAACTCTATCATGAAATTGGTCGATTTGAAAAATCGACTGGGATTTGCGCAGAATGCGGCCAACATCATGTTTTAACATTGAACGACAGAAATTTCACATGTACGGCTTGTGAAACTTACCAAAACCGAGACTTGTCAGCTGCTAAAAGCATAGCAAAAACAGGTGAATTAGATTTGATTGCGGCTGGGATCGTCGCAAGGGTTACCCCCACATCTCAGCAGAAATCAGCCATTAAAACGAAAGTCTTCGAGCTATCGAAGTTTGCTGTTGGAACTGAGAAAAAAGAAGCAGCCTAGCATTCATAAGCTAGACTGTAGAAGCCCATTGATCGACACGGAGTGGCGTCGATGGGTAGTTCACAGGCTCGATTTTTAATTGCTAGGTGATTTTTAAAAGTTTAAAACTATTCAGCTCAGTTATGTTTACAGAGCAGTCGAACTTCTCAAAGAACCTAGTTTCGTTATTCAAAGTAAGGGGTTATTTGTTTTAAATTTCAACCATACCGCCTTAATAAGAAGCTAAAAAAAGTTGCTTATACTTTAGCAACGTAGGATTAGGAGGTGTTTTTTGTCTTTCTTAATTGACTTGATATGTTTTTGATACCAAAATATATTGAATTTTGGTATTGGAGATTGGCATGGCGAAAAATACAAGTGTTACATTAGGTGAGCATTTTGACTCATTTATTAGTCAGCAATTAGAGACTGGTAGGTATGGATCTGCAAGTGAAGTTCTAAGAGCTGGATTAAGAGCCTTAGAAGATCAAGAATTGAAAATGAACAATCTAAGGAATATGTTGGTTGAGGGAGAAAACAGCGGAATAGCTGACTATTCATATGACACACTATTGAGTGACTTAGATAAAGAAAATCATTGATATGAAATTTCATATATCTAAAAAAGCTAAATCAGATTTAATAAAAATCGCTCGTTACACGCAACTTAACTGGGGCAGGCAGCAGAGAAATGACTATTTAAAATTACTTGATAGCGTTTTTCATCAAATTGCAGAAGAACCAGAGCTAGGTTATATTTGTGATTACATTAGAGAAGGCTATAGAAAGCGACCGCAAGGGAGTCATGTCATCTATTACAAAGAATTCGGCAAGAAAGAAGTTGTAATTATTCGAGTTCTTCATAAAAGCATGGATATACACCGGGCTCTCTGAAAACGTAACTGGCCAACAATACTGTCCCAGATAGACTCAAGTGGATCTATACGCGTTCGCCATTGGCGTTTATTAGACAATGGCTGCTCATCCAGTTTATCAATGCGCCTTGCTGAACGTTCAGAAATACCTGCTTTCGCAGCCGCGATAACTTGGCTATTACGTTTTCTATGTTTCATATAAATAGTGACCTGCTGATCAGTGATTCGTGTTCCCGGCACAGTGAACTCCTCCGTTCTGCTGTACCGAACCTTATCAGATCAACCGGCCAAGATAATTGTCGCTAGACCGGCCACCGTAATTGTCGCTTAATAACTTGGGCAACCGGCATCTAAAAGTAGCGTTGGCAGATTTTTGAGCCTTTTGGCTATTTCTTGAAGGTATGCAATCAATTCATTTGGATCACACATAGGTGAGAGTTGCTCGGCTACTTGCAAAAAGTTTACCTTGCCTCCACGTTCAAAACCGTCACCCCACTTAAACAATCGCGTTACCATTTCAGGATCTGCTTTCATTGGCGCAAAGTCATAAATAGGCGCAAACGAAATCTTATTCTCTTTTTTGTTGAAGTACCCCTTGATAAATCAAGGGGATTCTTGTCGTCAACGGTTTAAGCATTGTGATACTAGATCACTTTAGACTTCTAAAACCTCTTACAAGCATTTAATGTGTCGGTACTACCTACCGCCACAAATTATTTAAGCTATTAGCCTTAATCTCTCATTATGGATATTAATAGCGTAAGCGCACTGTTTAAATGCTCGCTTACAAACAATTGAAATATTAGACTCATGACCATCCCAGGAAGAATACTTCCGAAAATTACAATTTTTATGATTAAAAGGGAAGTAAACTTCTGTTTTGTGGGAATATCGTACGAGGTGTCAGAAATATATTTTAACTTGTACTCTGGTATAAATTTAATACAATCAGTAAATCAATATATAAATACAGGGTCGTTATGGGTACTATAAGTTTTCGTGTCGATGATGATGTGAAAAAGCGTTCTTACGCTGCACTAGAAAAATTAGGTATAACTCCGTCAGAGCTACTAAGGCAGACACTAGAATACGTTGCACAAAGAGAGGCGTTGCCGTTTAAATCCGCGCTACTGACAAGTGAGGATGAAGCGTTAATTACTGTAGCAAAAGCGCGTTTAGCTGCTCCCAAAGTAGGTGTCAAAACCTCGCTAGATACCCTATGAACATTACGCAAATTTAATGCTCGATATCTAATGAACCACCTTTAAATAATCATATGGTAAATATTAATGAATTACTAAGAGAAGAGTAGCTACTTTGATTTGGCTCTAATTTGCCAGTAGTGTTACTTTTCTTCTTACTAAGTATTTTTTAAAATTTAAAAGAGGGCAGTTACACCAGGCTCATTATAAACTTGAGGAAATCGACTTCACCCCATTTTGGCGTTTTATACACCATAATTATTAATTGCTGATAACTATATATTCCCCAAGCCGTCTAAGCCACTACCTAATTCAGCATAATTAACCTATCACTATGAACCTGATTAATAACACTAGCCATAATTTTAATATCGCAACAAATTCATATAGCTTTGGTATTTTTTAATATTGATAGTTCATGGATATTTTTAAAATATAGCCACAGGTAAATTGCTATACAAAGGGGCGCAAACATGAATAACATATCACGAAAATTAGCAGATTCGCTTGAGCAATTACAGCAGCTTCAGGCGTCAACCGCATTATCATGATAATACGATTGCTGAATTTTTTGCCACGATTAAAAAGCGAATAATTAAGTGTAAGAGATACCCACACGATAAGATGCGAAAGCTGGGAAGCCCAAACCAACCTCAAAAACTAAATATTCTGTCGACGCTTGCTGTAAAAAGTATACTGATATATCCTAATCAGGCTCCAAGATGTCAAATAAAAGTTAACTAAATGTTTTTATCGAATCCTTCCGAGAAAACCCATTGATCGACGCGAAGCGGCGTCGGTGGGATGAATCGGAATAACTAGCCCTGTTCTTGATGAGAA
>NZ_JBEOOB010000066.1:0-5496 GCF_040308685.1 Pseudoalteromonas sp. 20-MNA-CIBAN-0454
TGAGCGTTCACGCTAAAACCAGAACGGGTGTTCACGATGGGCCGGAATCACTGTTCACGATGCTCCGGAATATGCAACATTGTGAGGTTAATTGTGTTTTATGCTTTTGGCACGTTTTATAGGGCTTTAAATGCCAATAAAAAGGAATATATGAAGACTCCTCTAAGCATTCAATGCAAACAGGTATGTTATTAGTGCGAAGTAGTTCAAGGGGGATTGTCAGTTCACTACGGCTTACTGCTGCTAGGTTGCCAAATTTAAAGTTACTGCGCCGCCATGCAAGTGCAAGAATATCACCAGCGTTTACATCTGCTAATTGAGCTACTAACTTAAGCGCTCTTATTCTAAAGCTGCTCGCTTGCCTAGCATGATAAACATCAACCTTACTCAGCTCTAACGGCAAAGCACCTTCAAGCTCATGATCTTGCTCTACAAGCCATTGCCATAAAATATCAGCAAGCTCACTATAGCCATCGTATGAGTTATCCCTTGCAAGCCTTAGCAAATAGCTTTCAATTGCTTCATCAGCATAAGGTTTTGTTTGAACTAAAAAATGCATCGCCAACCTAAACTAAGAAAATCTTAGTTTAGGTTTAGATTAGCTTTTACTGTCAGTCAAACTTTACTTGAGTAAATAGATGAAATTTACTTAACAGGTTTAACTCCATAGCTCTCCAATATTAATATCATCACTGTCAGGCCTAGAGCCTTCGGCAACTTCGTTGAATTGAACAACCATAGGAATATCAAATGAAGTTCCAGTAATTACAGCACAACCTTTCGCTAAATTAGGAATCATCTGCCTTGAAAGATCATCTAAAGAACTAATTGTGTTTTCAAGCAACTTAAGATCTCTATCATTAACCAGTCTATGAATGAAGAAATTATGTAATTGAGACATTACTGTTGGCGAAATATCAGCAGGCCTTTGGCTAGATAATGTCAGAAAGAAACCAAACTTGCGTCCTTCTTTAATAATTTCTTCGAACAACTCTAATCTATAATCTTTCCAGCTTTCACTTTCCCTAGTGGACTGCATGGACAAAACATTGTGAGCTTCGTCAATTATCATATGGAACGTTTGTTGCTTCGAATTTTGGTTAATTACCTGCTGCTTGTGAGAACTGTAGTAGAACTTAGCAAGTAATAACGGTAAAACTTTTTTGATTTCTTGATTGGTTTTTCTTAATGATAGTATTGTTAACAACTTAGGTTGAGGCTGCTCAGTAACCACGTTAAAAACTCGATCTAAGGAAGTTAAAGAAGCCTCTACTCTTTTCAATAAAGGCTGTATATGATCGAATTGAACATACCCACTCACAAGGTCTGAAAGCAACTGAGTATTTATTCTAAGTTTTAATTCATTAAAGGGCGTCAATTGGCTAATGCTAACACTATCAATTTTATTTTTACAATGGGTTACATAAGCTGGATCTGATTCACCACCACTGAGAAATTTATGTGCAGCTTTGCTGGGAAAATATAACTTGCCATCCTTTCCATGCCATCCCATTTGATTTGCCAATTGCTCTAAATCGACAGATTTTACGAGCTTTGCTATTTCATATATTAAATCAACAAACTCTTTCTTATGTGCCGTGCTTATAAGGGCTTTTTTGAGTACTTTCTTTACGTAGCTTTCTAAGCTCATGCTATTAGTTTGAAACCGAGCACGGCCAGATACTATACGTTTTAAGAATGGCTTTTGAGTATTCTCAGTGGCCTTAAACAAAATACCAAATAACTCTTCATCCCAAAAAGCTTCACTAGTTAATGGGAACTTGTCACCATCGTCACTACGAGTATCAAGCTGGTATACTTGTTTATGTTCTCGGTTAGCTATTAACTGGTTATTGGTATATTCACCATTAAAGTCAATTACTACAAAGTGACTTTTACCTATAATTTTGTCGAGCTTGTTACTAAAAAGGGTTGTGTAAAGATTTGTTAGTGTATTTGATTTTCCGCTTCCTGTGTTCCCAAAAACACCTAAATGAGTATTAAACAGCTTTTCCCATGGTAATGACACTGGAATTTCTTCCGTGAGCGTTTCACCTACGATAAAATTGTAATCAGATCTACCAAATATTTTTTTTACTTGATCGTCACTCATCAAATAAGCAATATCCCGTATCATAGGCAGGTGTTTAATTCCTTCAAAGAATTTATCTGATTGAAAATATCCTATGGGAACTAGCTCTACTTTCCGAATGTAGTAATTGCTTTCTTCACTTTTAAATCTCTCATCTAAGTATTCACCTTGAACTCGAGCCACCACATCTTTGAACCCTCGGCGAATCAGCACAAACTCTTGAATCGAGACACCATTGAATTTCACACCATCATAGAAAAGTGTTTCTTTATTAGATTCTTCATACAGCTCTATAACGATGTTAGTGCCCTTTACCGAAATAACTTCACCAATAGCTATACTCATAATTCTCCGCCATTTAAAGGGAGCACTGGGGGTGGAATAGGTTCTACCGTATTTTGCTGTTTTGGTTTATGTTTATAATTATTTAAGGTGAACTTAGTATCATTAAAATTAGTGAAGTTAAGGAGGCTTTCATCAGAACAAATATAGCCAACATTTGGATAATCTTTAAACTTATCTTGCATAAGGTTTAGCTCTGCATTGTCAAAGCACGATATGTACATCGTTAGAGAAGGATTAGAAAGTGAACGAAGTATCAGGCTTAAAATATGTTCGTCGGCAAATGAAAAGCCAAAAGTAATCAGAACAGAGTTAGGCCGTTCTAACTCGTAACTTAGGTGTCTCAAAATTTGATAGTATGCTTCTTCAAATACCGTCTCGTGAAACTTCCATTTTGTTGGGTTAACTATTGGGATACTTTCATATTTTTCCCAAAACTCTTTAGGTTTCAACTTAGATAGGTCTTCCGAGGATAAAAACCTATCTATATCGAGTATTGTTTTATTTTTATCATACAAAATATCTTTGAAGGCATTTATGATATCAAGTTCTTTTTGTTCAAAATGAATTCTGTAGTTACTCTGACCATAATTAAGTTTGATTTCACTATCTTTTTGTGCTTTTTCCCAATGAACAGAACCATGTGCGTGAAGTAGGTTTATTTGTGGTAGAAGGGTATCATGGCGTTCAAAAACTCCTTTATTAACAACCCTATGATTGAAGTTTCTCGTATGAAAAGTACGTGTCTGAAAACCAACGCTTCCATCATTAACTACAAATAAAGCATTGCGCTCTGATAACAATTCTTCACTTGCTGTTTCCAAGCAATTATCATAATTCGTTGTGAATATATTAGCTCTTTTCTCTGATGGTTTTTGCCTATCTAACATAGAAACTAGAGTGGATAAAAAACGTTTATATTCATTAATCACATTTTCTTGATTAATTGGCCTTTTAGGATGTGGAGGGATACTTGAAAATACATTTGGTAGTCCGTCTCTAATACATTCTTGATAGTAGAGCATGAATAATAGTGTTATTGCTTGTTTTTCAGACTCATACTTTTTTGCAAGAGTTTCAAAGGTACATTTATTTCCTGCTTCATCTATAACTTCTAGAGCTAACGTTGGAAGGAAACCATAAGACGCTCCAGCTCCTATTAAAAAGTTAAGGTTTTGCTCATATATATCCATTAGCTTGAACTCGCTTGCCATATTTAATTCCTTTTCCTACTTCGATTAGGGGAGCTGATGTAAGTTTTATTCGAACTTCGTTAGTAACCAAATAAAACCAAATGTTCATTGAAAGGCTATTCTATTTTTTATTTTCAATAAGCTGACTGAGCAGTGCTTTTTGTCTGTCTTTGTCCAGCTTACCAAGTGCACAAATTAGTTCAGATAGAATATCTTCTTCACAATAAAAGTATGCTACTGGTACATCTAGCTCTTTAGCAATGCGTTTCATGGTTAAAAAATCAGGGGCATGTTTGCCTTTTTCGTATTGGTTCATGCGAGCACTAGCCGTGTTTGGCTCCATGCCTAACGCCATACCTAGCTGTTGCTGAGTAAGGCCTGCTGCTTTTCTTGCAGACTTTAGGCGTGAAGGTGTTGGAGTTTCCATGTGAACCTTAGCTATAAAATACATATTGCTAAGATTCTCTTAGTATTCAACCCACAAGTGTACTAAGGATATTTTAGTTTATGAAATTTTAAAAATAACCCGATATTTGTTGAATGCTTAAAGAACCATTCTAAAAAGAGGCTAATCAAAGCCAAGACGTTTATCGAATGATAATATTACGCATTTTAGGCAGTGGTAAATATATGAAATACTCGCAGTAACATTCGATTCATGAGGCTGAATGTTACGATTATTAGCCCATGAAAAAGATGATGTTTTATCTCGGATATTTTTATAAAAGATCTCCCCTAGTGTGTCTCCTTTATCACCATAGAAATCAGTGTACTTATAATTCCAATCGTTTCTGACTCTACTTGGTATATGCCACCTTTCATTTTTAGAATCACATATATTTAAAAAAAGTGTTTTATGATGCTTTTGCATATCATTTACATCTAATCTATCCACTACTTCCGATAAGTTTTTCCATACTTCTACGTGCGGCCGAGGGGACTTGGGATAAAAAGATAACTTCACAAAGCCATCATAATGCGAATGCGTAACTTTTACTTGATAACTGAAATTTGACTGTTCTAAATTAATGAATTTGTCAGGTATTACACCATCAGCCCTAGAGAATAAGTTAGCCATATCTTTAGCACTAAAATTAGCAATATAAATACCAAATAATTTAGATATTTCGTTGGACATATAAAAAGCTGAATAATATGCAGTGACTAAAACCCAAGCGACTTGATTATTTTGAGAAATAAGATTTTGAAGACTTTTATTTTGTTCTAATATCCTTCTTCGCCCAAAAAAATAGTCAGAAAACAGAGCCTTCTTGTAAACATCACATCGAATATCAACTTCAAAAGATTTATTAGCATTAAAAGTAAAAGTGAAGTCCTCTCCAATGTCTAATAGTTTCTGCTTTATGGTATCTTTAAAAGCATATTTATCATTAGGTAAAGGAGATAAATTCAATGATGTAATTTGCTTGAGTAATGATTTAGTTAAATCTTCCTGGATCATTTCTTTTTATCCTAAAAGATCATTTGGCTCTTCTAATGTGGAGGAATGAATGTCTAATAATGTTTGTAATTCACTTGCCATTTGACTAATAGTCTGTTGATTTGAGCCACTATGCCTATCAAAATCAATTTTACTTATTCCATCTAAAATATTTTCAAGTGAGCGCTCTTGGTAATTTTTATAATAAGTTAATGATGAAGAACATACATCATCAAATACTTTAAATATAGCCTGAAAAAATGCAGAGCTCGTCATTCTTTTATCATGCCCTTCCATACGATTCAAAATACTAGATACTGCACATAAGTAGTTTTTAATTAATACTTTCTTTTTTATTAAGCGACAATTACGGTGGCCGGTCTAGCGACAATTATCTTGGCCGGTTGATCTGATAAGGTTCGGTACAG
>NZ_JBEOOB010000067.1:0-5465 GCF_040308685.1 Pseudoalteromonas sp. 20-MNA-CIBAN-0454
CCCCCTTAGCTCAGTTGGTTAGAGCGACGGACTGTTAATCCGCAGGTCCCCCGTTCGAGTCGGGGAGGGGGAGCCAAATCATAAAATAGCACTACTTTAGTTCCCCCTTAGCTCAGTTGGTTAGAGCGACGGACTGTTAATCCGCAGGTCCCCCGTTCGAGTCGGGGAGGGGGAGCCAATTGATAATAATTCCATAGACATTCCTCTCAATATCTACTACCCTTCCTGATTAATAACTAAAGTATATTCACTCAATTTTCGTGTTACGATTAGTTTATAAATCAAGGATTTGATTCCTTCCCTTTCTGACAATTAAAAGATTGAAAAAATGGCAGGCTTTAAAAAACTCATATTAATACAAATACTCTCTTGGTTAGCATGTGTTGCCGTTGGTAGTTATTTTATAGCTATTAGCTTTAATTACACAGTTAACGAAGCGCAAAAAAATGCACAAGCTACAGTCCAAAATTATATAGATGGTTTAACTTTATCTGATATATCAACAAACAATTTTAAACGCGCTATTACTAATAACGATACTTTTGCAAACTTCATCCTCAGAGACAATCAAGGAGCTGAAGTATTTAAAGTAACGCATTCCCCTGCACTGCCTTTTATTGCCGAATTTGTACAAACAAATTTTAACTCGGTACGTCCCCAGTTTGTAAGCGGTAGTAATACTGATATAAAAGTAGAATTTACACTTAATGTGCAACGTTTTGCACACTTATTACAAAGCGCGTTTTTTATTATTGTGCTTGTTAGTACTTTTTTAGTCCTTATTCCTATGGCGTTAATGAAGACCCTTTCTCATAGAGTAAATAAAAGAATTAGTATGGACGTGGCTGATGTTATTGATGTTTATATAAATCAAAACCAGTTAGATCATGACCTAGAAGTCAGCCTTGATACAAGCAGGCTCAAAAGCCAAGGAAAGAGCTTAGTTCCTAGCTTTAATCGTTTATCGCACTTTTTGAAAAGTAAAAATGAAGATCTGCAAAACGCAGCACTCACAATAAAACACCAAGCCTATAAAGATGGTGTAACCGATTTAGGCAATCGGAATATGTTTGTTGAGTATTATGAAAAAAATATAGAAAACAGCGAAAAAAGCACTTTTGGTACACTCGCTTTAATTAGGTGTAGTGAACTGCAATCTATTAACCAAACCCGCGGTTATCAAAAAGGTGATGAATACATTAAAGGTGTGGCTGATATTATTAAGCACATTAGTGGCACCTACACTGGCAGCCAAGTATTTAGACTTAATAGTTCTGATTTTGTAGCTGTATTACCTAATATACCGCTAAAAGAAGCCGAACGTTTTGGTGAAAACTTACAATCTCGCTTTACTCAGTATCAACAAACCCAAGAGCTCAGCTCAGTGGCTAATACTGGTATTGTGGGTTACGAAAAAGCAAAACCACTTGGTGAGTTACTTTCGGTAGTAGATAACGCCATGAGTATGGCGCAATCAAAACATGCTAACGCTTGGCATGTACAGCGCGAAAGCGATTTAATTAATAATGTAAGTGCTGGATTTGGTAATCAAAATTGGCGCAAAGTTATAAATGAAGTAATTGAAGCAAAACGTGTGCATTTAGTAATGCAAAATATTATGCCTTTGGGCAAAAATATTAAAGCGTATGCTGAGATTCAGGTGCGATTTAAAACCGAAGATAATCAAATGCTACCTACAGCCTCATTTTTAGCCATGGCCGAAAAACTTGATATGGCTATAGAAATCGACAGGCTAATTATTGACTCATCACTTGAGAAAATAAAAAGCCGAAATCTTTCAGAAAAGTTTTTTGGTTTAAATGTTACGCCTTCAAGTGCGCACAACGACCAGTTTGTAATTTGGTTAGAACGCCGATTATTAAAAGATACCCATATTGCATCAAAACTTGTTTTTGAAGTAAGTGAATTTGGGCTACAACAAAACATTAAAGCGAGTAAACGCTTTATTGACATGATTCATCGCGTGGGTGCTCGCATAACAGTTGAGCGTTTTGGTGTTGGCTTAACATCGTTTAAGTTTTTCCGCGATTTAAAACCAGACTTTATTAAAATGGATGCCAGTTATACCCGCGGCCTAGAAGATGATAAAAACAATCAATATTTTATGCGCTTAATGGTCGATTTAGCACACAGGATTGGTGTAACTGTTTTTGCTGAAGGGGTCGAAAGCCAAGAAGAAAAGCACATTATAGAAACCCTGTGCTTAGATGGTGTACAAGGTTACTACATAGAAAAACCTAAAGACATTTGATATAAGGGCGTAGTTAACCCAAGTTCAGGTTATTTAATTAATAAAAAGAGCACTTGTTGCTCTTTTTTGCTTTATTTTCAGTACTGCCACCCATACTAAAACCATAACGTTAAGTAAACTCTACAAACAAATTACAGTAATTTTACATCTTCATTATGCGTTAATTATTTTACCTTATTTATTTGACTGATAACTACTCCACATGTTGTTTATCTCGGCAGAAAAAAGGATAATGCATTGGATTTTAATAGCGCGAGGCACACATGACAGAATATGTATTGTTATTGATTGGCACTGTTCTGGTTAATAACTTTGTATTAGTACAATTTTTAGGCTTGTGTCCGTTTATGGGCGTGTCGAGTAAACTAGACACGGCTATAGGTATGTCTTTGGCTACCACTTTTGTGCTTACCCTTGCCTCTGTAACCAGCTACTTAGTTAACCAATATATTTTAATACCGTTGGATATTACCTATTTACGCACCATGAGCTTTATTTTAGTGATCGCTGTAGTAGTACAATTTACCGAAATGGTAGTACGTAAAACAAGCCCTACTTTATATCGCTTGCTGGGTATTTTTTTACCCCTTATAACCACAAACTGTGCTGTGCTAGGCGTTGCATTACTTAACATTAAAGAAGATCACTCCTTTTTACAGTCGGCGGTTTATGGCTTTGGTGCCGCAGTTGGTTTTTCGTTAGTACTTGTATTGTTTGCTGCCCTGCGAGAGCGCCTTGCAGCGGCCGATGTTCCTACCCCCTTTAAAGGTGCCTCTATTGCCTTAATTACCGCAGGCTTAATGTCGATGGCATTTATGGGATTTACCGGATTAGTGAAGTTTTAATATGACCTTGTTTTATGCATTAATAGCACTAGGCTCACTGGCATTAGTTTTTGGCCTAATTTTAGGATTTGCCGCTATCCGCTTTCGGGTAGAAAGTAACCCTATTGTTGAACAAATTGATACCATTTTACCGCAAACTCAATGCGGCCAATGTGGCTACCCTGGCTGTAGGCCATACGCCGAAGCGATTGCCAATGGCGACGAAATAAACAAATGCCCACCTGGCGGCGAAGCTACTATGAAAAAGCTCGCCGAATTAATGGGCGTTGATCCCAAGCCCTTAGCTGGCGGAGAGCAAGCTGAACCAATTAAAACTGTGGCATATATTCGCGAAGACGAATGCATTGGCTGTACCAAGTGTATACAAGCATGCCCAGTTGACGCCATTGTTGGTGCAACTCGACAAATGCATACTGTATTAATTGACGAATGTACTGGCTGCGATTTATGCGTAGAGCCCTGCCCTGTAGATTGCATTGATATGCTCCCTGTAGCCGAAACTAAACAAAACTGGAAATGGCAGTTAAATGCAATTCCCGTTACACAAATAGATTAGAGGTTTGAGTGGATAAGTTACTTGAACAAATAAAAAAAGGGGTCGTTTGGCCATTCCCTGGCGGCGTTCACCCACCACAACAAAAATCACTCTCTAATAGTGCCAGTATTACTCGCTTGCCATTACCCGACAAACTCGTAGTTGCACTTAAACAACACATAGGTGCTAACGGTAAACTTATTGTTGAGAAAGGTCAGCACGTTTTAAAAGGCCAAGCTTTAACCATACCTAAAGCTAACTGGTCGGTGCCTATGCATGCGCCAACCTCAGGCACAATAGCCGACATAAAGTTAATGCCTTCGGCGCACCCTTCGGCCCTACCTGAACTTAGTGTAATAATTGAGCCCGATGGTAAAGATTTATGGTGCGAGCTTAACCCAATTAAAAACCCAGCAACGCTAAGCCACGATGAACTTGTTAATATTATTCATCAAGCGGGCATTAGTGGTATGGGAGGCGCTGGTTTTCCAACTTATGTTAAAGCCGATACTAAGCAACCTATCGAGTTTTTAATTATTAATGCGGTTGAGTGCGAACCTTATATAACAGCTGATGACATGCTAATGCGCGAGCATGCCAAGCAAATAGTGCAAGGTATTGAGCTAATGCAACAACTGCTCAATCCTACGTTATGCATTGTGGGTATAGAGGACAACAAGCCAGAAGCAATTGCTGCAATGATACAAGCAGCGGAGCATAATAGCTTAATATTGGTGCAAAAAGTGCCCACTATTTATCCCTCTGGTGGCGAAAAACAGCTTATTAAACTGCTTACTAATCGCGAAGTGCCTAATAATGGCATTCCGGCAGATGTTGGTATACTGGTACATAACACCGGTACTTTATTTGCTATACAACAAGCTGTTTATGAAGGTAAACCCTTAATTGAGCGCGTAGTCACAGTAACGGGTAATACTATTCATAAACCCGGAAATGTATGGGCTTTATTAGGCAGCGAAATAAAGCACTTACTCGATTGCCAAGGTTTTTCGCCGGTACCACAGCAACAAGTAATTATGGGCGGCCCAATGATGGGCTTTACCCTACCAACAATTCGTATTGGCGTGGTAAAAACCACTAACTGTATACTCGCGCCCGATCATAAAGAGCTTGCAGAGCCCGGCCCAGAAAAAGCCTGTATACGCTGTAGTGCCTGTGCAGATGCTTGCCCTGCTTCTTTATTACCTCAGCAATTACAATGGTTTGCTAAGTCAAAAGAATACGACAAACTACAAGAACACAATTTGTTTGACTGCATAGAATGCGGCGCGTGTGCCTACGTTTGCCCAAGTGAAATACCGCTAGTGCAGTACTACCGGGTAGCCAAGGTAGAAATAAAAGAGCAGCAGGCAGAAAAAATTAAAGCAGATCGTGCTAAAGAGCGTTTTGATGCGCGAAAAGAGCGCCTTGATCGCGAACAAGCTGAGCGACAAAATCGCCATAAACGTAAGCCTGCAGTTAAAACACCAGACGAAAAACAAAAAGTAGCCGATGCTTTAGCAAGAGTTAAAAGTAAATCAGCTAATAGCGATGAAAAATCAGCCGTAGCCGCTGCTATTGCCCGTGCTAAAGCTAAAAAGCAACAAGGCGATGCACTTGAACCTGATAATAGCGAAGTAGCAAAAGAACGCGCATTGCGTAAAGAACAAGCTCGACAATATAAAGAGCAAAAAGCACAAAGTGATGAGCCAGCAAGCCCTGATGATAAAAAATTAGCTGTAGCCGCAGCCATAGCTCGCGCTAAAGCTAAAAAGGCCGCACAACTAGCAAACGCTGAAAGTACAACTGACGA
>NZ_JBEOOB010000068.1:0-4000 GCF_040308685.1 Pseudoalteromonas sp. 20-MNA-CIBAN-0454
AGCCCAGCAATATCGCACTCAAGCCGTGCTGGTGGGCACCGGTTGGAAGCTGCGAAAATCCGACAAACACAAGCAATATAAAGAGCCGTGGTTGTTGGTCTCATCCTTGCCCAATTGCTTCGATTACGCGACGAAGATTGCCAAATGCTACGGCAAACGCATGCAAATAGAAGAGAGCTTCCGCGACCAGAAAAGCCAGACCTATGGCTTAGGTAGCGAAGCCCACCGTACTTATAAACGCGAACGGCTGGAAGTGCTGTTGCTATTGGCGGCACTGGCAAATTGGTTGCACTACATGATAGGGCTGGCGGCAGAGCTGGCCGGGAAGCACTTACAGTTTCAGGCTAACAGCATCAAGCACCGGCGCGTATTGTCGTTCAACTATCTGGGAATGCGGTTATGTAAGCTCGCCCAGCTAGGATTGACTGAAGAAGAGATACAAGCGGCGAGGCAGCAAATCATGCTCTGGGTAGCAGAGTTTGACTGGGGTGTCATCAAACTGGAAAAGAGCTGATACTATGGTCAAATTCGAGGGGATCCCTCAGGTTAAACGCCAAACAATATATCTTAATTCCAGCAAGAATAACAATTCCCACGCTTTACAATCTGGGTTTAAAAAGCCAGTTTGACTGCCACTTTCAGCTCTGCAAGGTAAAAAAAGCAGCCATTCACAGTCAACCTCAAACAGTCTAAGTGTCTGTAATTTATGCTTTTTTTTCAAAAAGACATATAAAAGATTTTTAATTGAGTCAAAAAAGAGATCCAATATTTGAATAATTCAGGATAAAAATTCAATAATGCCGTCGTACTGACTACAGACGCTCAAACGGAGCGTAAAAAGTGATAGGGCATCTCCTATTTAAGACATTAGAGTTGAAGGTTAGAGTCGATGAAGTTTGTAAATAAGATCCGCAAGTATCATAAATGGATGATGCTGTTTTTAGGTATTCAGTTTGTCATATGGTCGGTCACTGGCGCTTATATGGTAGTTATCGACCTAAACTATATCCATGGCAACAACTTGATCGCAGACCATCAACCAAACATCAATTCTCAAGATGTAAAATATAGCTTAACTGACATATTGGTTGACTACCCAAACGCAACCGAAATTGAACTAGCGACCTTAGCTGAACAAACCGTCTATCATGTGTCTAACGATGGTCAAGAGTTATTACTTAGTGCGCGAACTGGTGAACGCTTGGCACCATTTGATAAAAAGCGGGCCATAGAAATCTCTAATTATTATTACAGTGGTACATCAGCTGTAAAAGAAATTAATTTAATTACTGAAAATCCACCATATGGTTTAAATGAAAAGTTTTTACCGGCATATCGTATTGATTATGATGCCTTTAGCAGCCCTTCAATCTATATCTCTGCAGAATCCGGAAAATTAGTTCGTTATCGTCATAACTTTTGGCGAATATTCGACTGGATGTTTCGATTCCACTTAGCGGATTACAATAATCGTGAACACGATAACTGGCTGCTTTTCTGGCTAACCCTATTCAGTATTGGCGCCTGTTTATTGGGATTAGGATTAAGTTATTACACTGTACTGCGTAAAGCAAAGGAGGCGTGAGTATGCAGTTTATCAAATCAATACATAAATGGACCTCCGTATTAGTCGGGATACAGTTACTAATTTGGTTACTGAGTGGTTTTTATTTTAATATTATGGACGTGAGTAAAGTTCATGGCGACCAATATCAAAATAAAATATCGCCTGTGGCAAGTCCTCTTACAACCTATCAATCTAAACTTTTATATCCACAGGACATTTTAGATAATGTGCGTACCAGTAGCAGCCCGGTCCCACGCCCCACTCAATCAATTAAGCTTATATCTTTGCAAGATAAGCCATACTACTTGTTAACTCACCACAAAGGATTGAGGCGGCATTTTGAAAGTGATTATACTCTTATCGATGCTTATACAGGCCAACCAAAATTAATTGATGCCGAGTTAGCTAGCCATATCGCCTCTCGCTCATATAATGGTCCAGGTGAACTCCTATCAGCAACAAAGTTGACTCCCCCAATAGACGACTTGCTAAGAGAGAAAAACCAAGTCTGGCAAGTTAACTTCGCCGATAAGGTCAATACAAGTGTGTATGTTGATGCTCGTACTGGAGAATTAATCTCTCATAGTGATGACGACAAACGTTTTGCTGACTTCTTCTTTATGCTGCATTTTATGGATTATAACGGCGTTGGCGGCTTCAATAGTTGGCACATTATCTTGTTCGCATTTATAACTTTATGGCTTTGTCTATCTGGCTTTATTTGGACCATTCAATTGGCGTTTGGAGGCAACTACAGACTGAGCTTTTTAGCCAAAAAACACCCTGTATTTATTAAAAAACAAATGAGTGAACCTGTTGGTAATTTAAAGATTTCTAGTCATCAAAATTTAATGGAAGGTTTAAATGCCCATGACATTCTTATTCCATCTACTTGTGGAGGTGGAGGCACATGTGGACAGTGTAAGGTTAAGTTAAATCCAGCCCCAACACCTAATTCTGCAGAGCGCGTATTATTGTCTCAGACCGAAATTGATGCGGGACACCGGCTCGCCTGTCAACATCACAGCAATGAAGTCAAAGAAGTTGAATTATTGGCTCATAAAGCGGAGAAACATAACTTAATATTGACACATTCAATATTTCTGAGCCCTTTTATAAAAGAGCTACGTTTTAAAGTTAACAGTGAAAATCCACTAAAATTTAGAGCCGGCGCCTATATTCAGTTTAATATTCCTGCTGCGCATGGTAGTTCAGTGCCGTCGATTATTCCTGATGAATTTCAAACATATTGGGAACATATTAAAAGGCTTAATTATAATCACACTGCGATTAACCGTTGCTATTCTTTGGCAAATTATGATTCGCATACAAATGAATTAACTTTTTTAATCAAGATGCAGCCGGCACCTAGAGCAAATTTATTGCCTGGTTTTGGCTCAAATTACATCTGCAATATGCTGCTTGGCGAAAGTATCGAAGCGATTGGACCGTTCGAAAAATTTTATGTAAGTAATTCACATATCGACACCGCAAGAACAATGGTAATGATTGGAGCGGGTTCGGGAATAGCCCCTCTCAAATCAATAATAATGGAGCAATTAGAAAAACTTAAATGCCAGGAAAATATTCACTTTTACTTTGGGGCTCGTCATAAAGTTGATTTAATTTATCGTGAGTTATTCGAAAGATTGGCCTTTGAATATCAAAATTTTCACTTTACGCCTGTATTATCTAAGCCCGACACAAATTGGGATGGTGCAAATGGTTATGTCCAGCAGGTAATCGATAATTCAATAGACACTCTGGGAGATTTAAATCAGATCCAGTTTTATTTGTGTGGCCCCAAACAGATGATGTTAGAAACCATATCAATGCTGAAAAAGCACGGTGTAAAAGACTCTGCCATTTTATGTGATGATTTTTCTAATTAAGCATTAAAGTTACCTTATAACTCAAGTTAAAATATAAAAGGGGGCAACTCCAATTTAATTGCTGTTTCGCAATAAAGTGGATTTGCCGTCATTTATTTCACACCCCTTTCACCAAACTCCTAGTCAGAATTAACTCAAGTGACAAGCAGTTTACAGGCAGCTCTTTTGTGGAAATTGTAGAATTAAGTTAAAGCCCATGGCATGCAAATATTTCAACATCAAGACGCGTCTCATCTTGAATCTAAGGGAAAAATCAACAAATGATGCAACAACCTCAAGCTATGCAAGAGTGGTTTCAAAGCAAAAAGGATAAATTTAATGCTTTGCCAGAAGATTAACCAAGCAAACGACTTTCAAGAAATTTAGGTTAGTTAAATGAATTTTCCAGCTGCAGCCAAGCAGCTTATTTCTGAGTTCTCTGATGGCGTGTGATTACCAAGGGAAACTGTCGGTCTAATTACCAAGCAGGGCGAGATCGCGAACGTTTTTTAAACAATAAACGATCAGTTTGACGATCTGATCTAGTTGTGATCATATACTC
>NZ_JBEOOB010000069.1:0-3723 GCF_040308685.1 Pseudoalteromonas sp. 20-MNA-CIBAN-0454
TGTCATGAACCCAATGCGTGGAATTTAAGTGTTCACGATAAAACCGGAATCGGTGTTCACCATCACCGGAATACGCACTTATGACAGTCAATGGGGAGCACAAAAAGAGCTTCAAATAGTAGTAAGCCGTTTTATTAAAGAGGTTGCGGGTATTTAATTTAGATATCAAAGGCGTTACCATCGCCCACTAGTGACACTTAGAAGTACTAGCTCAGAGTTGAGTAAGTCCTATTACTCAACTCTGATGTTCAACTTATATTAACTGTATTTAGCTAAAGCATCTTTGAATATATTTTCACTCTCATCTTTAAATCTGCTTCTTTGGTTATTGAGTTCATCGAATTTTACATATAGGTTTTTATAGATAATTTCATGTGCTTTATTGTGAACTTCGGCTTCAGAAGGATCATCCATCTCAAAACAATCTTCTAAACACTTGTTAACTATAACCAGTATGTCCTCCTTAGATATATCATCCAACACTTTCCAAGAATCCCCATCCAAAGAAAACTCTCCTTTGCCATTAACGATCTTCAAGCACTTCATATTCTTTTCTCCTAACTGCATAAGGTTCACGACCTGCTTCTAAACAATCAAGCAGTACTTTATGATTATCAGTTTCCATGCCATCAAGGCCAACTAGTACCTTATCCGTTGGGTAACCTGTATATAAATCATACTCAACTTTTCCATCATTTACCCTCTTGCTTGTATACACAAGATAATCAGGCTTTATTGATGCACCAACGGTACTGTTGTGTGTCACCAGAATTACGGGCATGAAGCCAGACATTTCCTTTATAAGACGATTTACTTTTTTATATAAAAATATGTTGTCAAAAGAAGATTCTGGCTCATCAATCAATAGTAAATCAAATTGACTAGCATCACTTATTTCTTGTAATAATCGATATTCAGATCTCTCCCCGCCTGATACCTGGTACCCAGAAGAATTCAAAATATCGTAGTTAATTTTAACAAACAATTTGTGGTACTCAGTCTCGGCGAGTTCTTCTATTTTTCGTAATTCCTTCAAGTAACTAAAGCCAGTCTCTTCGTACTTAGAGAAGGAGCTAACGAAAGAAATCCTTCGACTTAATACACCACCAACATCACGAGCATTTGTAAATTTGCTTCTTTTTGCTACCTTAGAAAATCCTTGGATATCCTTACGAAGGAACTCAGTGTCTTGTTTTATATTCCGACACAGAGTATTAAATTTCTCGACCCTCTTAAGGTCTAGAGCATGCTTATATAGATTGACATCACTAATTGGAGCTGCGGCTGTATGCATTTTCAACTCACTTTTAATATTGTCTACAAGATCATTAACAAATGATTTCTTGAGTTCCAGGTCTTTATTTTTGTTATGTTCTTTTATTAAATCAACAACCAAATTTTTTAGATTATCATCCGAAACATATCTATTGATAATCTCTCTATACCCAGAGTTATCAGCTAAAACCATAGCCGCATTGATGAGAGTCTTCAATGAATCTAAATCATCAATAGTAAAGCCTGATTCAGTGAATAAATGAGCCTTAGCAAAAGCATCAAGTTTATGCGATTCAGCAGCATGACTCAGTAAAGAATCAACAAAGTCATTAAGCTCTCTATCTGAACGACTAATATCAACATCTCTCATCAAATCAACTGACTCTTTAAATTCCTTTAAATAGTTCTCGGTAATCCTGGATTGACTCGTCGAAAGACTCCTAGAAAAATCCCTTTCATCATCTTCATCTCTCTGTAACAGAGAAAACTGCCTAACATACTTAACTTTTACATCTTCAGTTGTATTCTGCTCCGCAATTAAATTGAGTGTATGTGACTTACCAGTCGAACGTTCGCCTAGAACAACGTTTAAACCTGTAGATAATTTCAAGCCATTATTCAACGCCTCAAAGAATTGATGCCCTTCTTCTTTTGAAAGATGTACTTTATACTTATCTGATAGTGCAAGCTTTAAAGCTTTGAGTGTAATTTCCCCAACATCAATATATGTATGCCTTGGAGGAACAACATTTAATTTATCTTCTACACGTAAGTCACTAAAACATACAGGCACGAGTGCATCTGCATCTTTAATACTGTAAATAAACTTCCTAGGGCTTGTAACCTCACCAGTCATTACATGCTCTCTCAGCTTATTGAGCGTCTCCTCTTTTATTTCTGGGGACTTTTTGTAATGAGGGATCAACAGGTAATTTGAAAGGCTTGTAAAAACTTCATGGAATTCTTCAAATGTAATCGAAGTATATTTATCAGGTATGAGTTCTGTAATCATGTCGCAGCGACTTTTAAAGTCATTTAACTCATTATCTTCAGCTATTACTAAAAGGTGAGTTCCCTCTATATCTACCTCAATTCCTGGAAAGACTTTAACTGCAAGCTGTTGTTGGATTATACGGAACTGCTCTAAATCAAACATATTATGATTAGTAATTGCGATGGCGTCTAATTTAGCCTCTTCTACATACCATTTCATCCGCTCCATACTAAAAGTAAATTTCTTATCGCTCGGTGTACTGACAGTATGTATGTGTAAATCAATTTTTTTCAAAGGCTTTCCATTCCTATTTTATTGAAGTCTTTCAAAGATTAGCATAGAAAATTAGATTTTGAATTAGTCTTTTTAATACGATGAAACCTTTTCGTGCTAGTAAAAAGTTTTTAAATTATCTTAATAATATAATCCAACGGTGTAACTCTTAAAAATGGAAAGTACAAAATCTGGAAAACTACTTTCCAGAACTCAAAAAAGTCCAAATTTCTTTGCGATTTTTCACTTTTTCTGGAAAAGCCTCCTAAACTAGATAATATGTAGGTTTCCAGAGTGTTTCCAGATTTGGATGTACAGAGTAATAGCTAACGATGCGCTAAGTATCGACTTTAAACTACAAAAGGCCTTTACTATTTATTTAGTAAGGGCTTTTTTATGCTTAATATATTTATACTTGCAACACACAACAAACCATTACAAGAAAAACAACATGAAAACACCAATTACACATTTAACCCATTAATTTAACAGCAAAAATTTTAGACCAATAAATATATAAAAAGTTTCCATAATATTTTGGCTTTCTGTCCTTTTTGTAATTAAAATCTCGCGCATGGTCTCCTATGTGGATTTTTTCATGTTTTTACTACGATCTTTGATTTACTTATTATGCTTAGCTGGTGTTGCCTCATTAATTCAGCTTGAAGGCTTTGAATTACAGCAAAATGCACTTTATAGTGAAGAAACACTCACTGAGCACATGCAAGATATTTTAACTTTTTTAAGTGCTATTTTGTTTTTTTATGCCTCGCGTATTAGCTCGAAACTTAAGGTAGCTTCGGTATTACTTGCAGCTCTAACAGCAATGATGTTTGTAAGAGAATTTGATACATACCTTGATATGTATGTTTTTGATGGCGCCTGGCAAACTATCGTTTATTCAATACTTGCTTGTATATTTGTTTACCTAATAAGAAAAAGAGGGACTATTTTTAGCTCCATCCAAGCCTATACTCAAACACCAAGTTATGGCATTTGCTTATCTGGCTTGGTTACGTTGTTAGCTTTTTCTCGCATTATGGGCAGAGGTGAATTTTGGCACTCTATAATGGGTGAGAGCTACGTGCGTATAGTTAAAAACATTATGAACAACTCCCACTAAACGCTGCGCGTTTTGAAGGAGTTTCAAAAAGAAAGCCTAAGCTACCTTTTTAGGCTGG
>NZ_JBEOOB010000070.1:0-2989 GCF_040308685.1 Pseudoalteromonas sp. 20-MNA-CIBAN-0454
TACCTCAGGTTAATATGCTGAGTAAATTATGCATAGGTAGCATTAATATTGGTATGTGGGTTTAATTGCGCGCTTACTTTATTCCTGCGTTTTGAGTAGAAACCTAATTTTGTCCAATAACATTATTAAACGCCGTTTTGGTGCAAAATAACAAGCGTAATTCCCAGCTATTTTAATTGCTTGTTTACAAAGGTAATTATTGGTGAAATTATTAGGGTATGTAATATATGCCGTTTTGGTGTGTTATAAACCACCAAAATGGTGTTCAATAAGCTGCTAGCTCACCAAGGTAAGTGTAAACATCTATGGATTTATTTGAAGATATAGGCTTGTCAGGTAAACAACATAAAAACTTTGTTAATATACTTAAGCAGTCTATGAAAGCTGATAGAGCAGAGCTCTTAAAATGGTGTAATGGTTTTCCTGATAGAGACAATAAACTTGTTACTGAATTTCAAACGACATTCAATTCAAGCTTTTGGGAAATATATTTATATGCCCTATTTAAAGAAATAGATTTCAAAATGGACTGGTCTTATTCAAGACCTGACTTTTTGCTTGAATATAAAGGTAACAATGTTGTCGTAGAGGCAACCATATCTGAATCAGCAGTTGGTAAAACTCCTGAGTGGGAAAAAGATTTATCGAAAGGTATTCCAGATAGGTTCAAAGACATGAATATGGATTCTATTATTCGCCTGTCAAATTCGATAAATAAGAAGTACATAAAGTATAAAAGTTCATATTCTAAGCTAGAACATGTACGTCCCAATCCATTTGTTTTGGCTGTAGCTCCATTTGAACAGCCTCATTTTAACCTTCAATGTGAAGTGCCAATTATGGCTTTATTATATGATTTTTACGTAGACGAAGATGCATATAACGATGCGCCTCATTTATTCCCAAATGGTCCTCCTGATGTGAGGCTCGGTTGGGTCGAAAAAGATAATGGTACTGAGATCCCACTTGGCTTATTCGAAAGTGATGATTACTCTGAAATTAGTGCAATTATTTTAAGTACAACTGCCACATGGGGTAAAATTGAAGCTATGTCAGGTAATTGCGAAATTCAACGCGCAGTGTCCTCGGTATGGTGGTCTGAGGTTGATAATAAACCTATTCAGAGGCATTCAATGACAAACCAAAATAAAGAGAATGTTAGAGATGGTTTATACGTTTTTCATAATCCTTATGCTAAGAAACCAATAGACCCTGATATGTTCAAACTAGATGGTGTGACTCAGGTTTTTGTTGATTCTGATACAAAGCGTATTACGAAAGAAAGAAATGGATTTTGCCTTATGCATCGGCAAACAATGAACTTTGTATCTGAGAGCTAAAAAGTGCTTTAAATACAACAAAAACAGCTGGTTAGATTTCGCCTTGTTCCACATTATAACCTACAATTTTTGTCTGCTTAAGCGGGCGTTTATGCTGTTATGGAAAGTCGGAGTAAATTAAATTGAGCAAAGTATTACGCATTTTATCTATTGTATTTGCTTCTCTAAGTCTAATTAGCTTATTTCAACACGTGTTTGATGTTGGATTTGTTTCTATTTTTTCAGATTTAATTGAGTATTATCGAAATGCCTCACAACAACTGTTTAGCATTTTTGAGTTTTTATTTACATTTAATATACCTCAAGCATTAAAAGACCTTTGGTTGCTTTCGTTTATTGGGGCTGGTGCATATATAAAAACTCCTAACATAGAAAATAGCCGCTTACTTCGTAACTTTGAAATATCTCAAGAGAAGCAGACACTGAAAAAGTTAAATTTATTCCTGTGTTTTCAGTAGAAATCTAATTTTGTCCAATAACATTATTAAACGCCGTTTTGGGGCAAAATAACATGCTTAATTTCTAGCTGTTTTAATTACTTGTTTACAAACGTAATTATTGGTGAAATTATCATGGTATGTAATATACGCCGTTTTGGTGTGTTATAAACCACCACAATGGTGTTCAATAAGCTGTTATGTGAAAGAATGAGCATTTAGCATTTTCAGGGTTAGAGTTGGTTGTAGAATTAAATCGAGAAAGGATAAGTTATGGGCGATATACTGATTTGGGTAACATTCGAAGTAATTTTTGGATACTTATTTTACATTACTGGGGTTTTAATTCTTCGGTTGGTTTCATTCGGAAAAAGCTCAGCAGAGTTTCACTCGTTTAGCTTGTACAAAGAGCTAAAAAAAACAAATAGTCTTGCGGCATCGCGAGCTCACCTCATAGGGCTGCTATTCTATGTGGTAATTTTGTCTCTGTTGGTAATTTATTACTCCAATGTCACATAACAAACGGCTACACGCAGACGCCCAAACCTACGCGGTTTTTGTGGGTTCCGCTGCGCTCCACACTACCACAAAATCCGCTACGGCTTGGGCGCTGGTGAGCCGGGCGTTATATGCCTAAAATAGTCATTAGTATAATATCTAACATGGTGCACCTTTTGCATTAATATCAAATATCTATTAATACATGAGGAATTAATATGAATATTTTAAATGTAGGGCAAAACTATTCCATTACGACAGCAGCTAGCGGCAATAAAATGCCGACTGAATCTATTGCTGTAGAAAAAAACATAAACCAAAATAATTCACAACCTACAAAGATTGATATGAGAAATATATCAATTGATGAAATTAATACATTAATTAAATCAGGGGAAAGTGCTTTACTTGATGTAGTGCCATTTATACCATTAAATGTACTTGAACAATATAATAATGATCCCGAAAAAATAGGTAAAATCAAAGTAGACTTAATTGGGCAAGTTGAAAAATCCATAGATTTTAAAAAAAGCATTGGTGAGAATACTGACTTTTTATCAGGTGTTTTAAATAAATTTAAAGATCTTGACGGTAAACAGTTAAATGGGAAGGTTGATATCTTAGCATAATACGGCATATAATCGGGTAGCCGGAGGTCTCTAACCTCCAGCCCCCACACCACCCATCATGCGGGTCCGCAATGGGCGGTTCATC
>NZ_JBEOOB010000071.1:0-2772 GCF_040308685.1 Pseudoalteromonas sp. 20-MNA-CIBAN-0454
AGATGAACCGCCCATTGCGGACCCGCATGATGGGTGGTGTGGGGGCTGGAGGTTAGAGACCTCCGGCTACCCGATTAGATTTTTATTTATACAGTTAATCCTTTGAAACTACATATGTATTTTATAAAAAGATCTGCGATATAATGAGCTTTATTGAATAAAATATACCTTTCTTTTTCACTAGGTACATCTCCATGGGCTCTGTCATTTCTCTCTTCCCTAAGTGTATTTAAATGATGACCTTTTGTTACAACTCCTTCACGCACAACACAATTGATCATCATAAACAGTTTTGATAGATCTTTTGAGGTGATATTCATTTTCCCAAGTGCTTTTTGTTGTTTCAAGTATGCTTTAAGTGATGTCTCGAATAACAACCCAAGCTCATATAAAGCAATATCAACATTGTCGAGGGTCAACATTTCTAATGGTCTTTTCAAAGCAGCTATGATTAAACTATTTGATGTATATTGCTCTACATCTATTTTTATCGTGTCAACAGTTTCTTGATGAGAGTATACCGCATAATACTTTTTATCCTCTTGATATTGAGTAATATCTTTCATTTTATCTAAGTACTGATAGAACGTAGGTTTTTTACATTCAATTACTTTGGTGACCTCACCATATAAGTCCCCTTTGATGATAGGGACATTAGGTTGATCAAATAAAATAGCTCTAACTTCAGCCTGAACACTATCACGCAGAAGCACTCGTTCTTTTTTTGGTTTAATTAAATCTAAGTTCGAACAAGATACAAGCTTAGATCTATTTCCACTTTGTGAATTTATCTCTAAACCAGGCGTAACAAGTAACTTTTTTCGAACACTAACTTCAGAAAGCTTTATCGTTGTCACAAGTGATTTAATCAACGCGGATAAATTAATTGGATTTGAGTTTAATAAAATACCCTTAATAGCATTTGTGAACTCTAATTCAGATACACTTCTGTTTACTTGCCTTTTTTGAGCGGCAGGTAAGCGCCACGCAATTAGTGCAAATTCATTATCTCCAACTCTTGTAAATAATTTTTTATCATTAAGATAAACTTTTAATGATTTCACTGATGCATCAGGTCGAATGTCTTTAATTTTTTCTTCTATTTGAGAAAATTTTAGAGGTTTACCTGTTTGGTGGAATACTTTTTCAATTGCTTGCACAATAGTTAGGTTTGTAGAGTTGTCCCATATTGTTAATGCCCATTTCCCACTTTTCCCAATGGGTGAAAATCGGTCATCTGCAACTATCTGGTTTTTTAAATTAGTTTCTAAAACTGGACTAAAATTACTATTAGATTTACACAGCAAATTGATTTCTTGGTTTATTTGTGAAAAGTGCATAGGCTTTGTGTGGGACTCTAATACTCTATATGCTTTATCTGCCGCACTTCTCAACCTTGAAAATTTGACTGTAATAACGTCCCCAACATAGTCGATATCTTCTATTGATGATAACGCAATAGAAATTGATTGATTAAGAGTTTTAGAAGAGCTTTTTAATTTTTTCTTAACTAAAACAGTCAAATCAAAAATAGGAATAGGATTTACAGTGTCATAAATAACATCTAAGGCTTGGAATATTCTCTCAAGATCTTTCTTTTTATAATTTACTGACTGAATCCAAGATTCTGTTATTTCTCCTCTAAAGCCGTTAATTTTTCTAGGTATTTTTATATAGCCAAATACTTCCATAAATAGGTCAAAATATTCTTTGGGTAGTATTTCATTAAATTTATCATACAGAACACGTTCGGCATCTGTTCTCAGCAGAATGGGATTAAAACGTCCAAAACGCTCTAATACATCATTAAAATTGTCTATAAGGATAGAACATATTTTCCATCCTTTGGTTTTAAGCTCCCCCGTCAATAACAAAGCTAACTGCTTTATTATCTTTGATTCTATTTGACGTATCCGTTCTCTGCTCACATTATAGAAAGTGCCTAAATCTTCTAAGGTATATTGCTTATTTTCGTTAAGACCGAATCTTTTATTTATAATATCGATATCACGAGCATAATTCTTCTTGTGCTTTTCAGTTAAATATAATTCAATAATCGCAGGAAAAGCTTCAACAAGATTACCTTTTGCAGAAGATAAAAATTCATCACGACCATCTATAAGCTTTTTAAATTCGCATTCTGTCGCTTTCTCTACAATTTGGATAAATAACTTTATAGAAGAGTTGCTATCTACAATTGTTTTTTCTCCAATGCCTTCCATAGTAGGAAATTTTTTAAATATTATTGAAATGGCTTCGTAACTATTTTTTGCATTCTGAGCTTTGACTATATTAACTGCTCTTTTAGGCAAACCTATCGATTCAACAGGAATTTTTTCAGCCCTATTAACAAAATTTGTTGAAAAGTATTCCTTGTCTATATTCTCAATTAACATACATACATCCAGTTATGTTTAAAAATCTAACAGCTTATTGAACACCACTTTGGGGGTTTATAACACCCCAAAACGGCGTATATTACATGGCTCAATAATTCCACTAAATAACTACAATGTAAACAAGTAATTACGTATGTTATAAAATCACCGTTGTTACAATACCCCAAAACGACTTTTAATAATGTTATTGGACAAAACCCGATTAACTGTCTATGTATACAGCAGTTTGTTTTTTAGAGGTTAACACTATGAAATCATCTTTTTTAACTATGATTTCTGAACAAATGCATTTAAAAGTAAGCGCGCATTTAAGCAGTGCGCTTAGCTATAATCGAAGTCTAGCTGCACATTCCACGGCATTAGGTCGGTAAAA
>NZ_JBEOOB010000072.1:0-2749 GCF_040308685.1 Pseudoalteromonas sp. 20-MNA-CIBAN-0454
AAAGGCAATTGATGACAGTTTACTACAGCTTATATGGGCAATTATTAGATATTAATAACCTGTACAAGGGATTCAAAAAAGTGAAAGCAGCGAAAGGAGCCGCCGGAATAGATGGGCAATCCATAGCCGCGTTCGCCTTGAATTTAGAGGAAAACTTGAAACAACTGCAAGGTGAACTGCAAAGCAAGCAGTATCGCGCACAGCCAGTCAAACGGATAGAAATACCGAAAGATGATGGCGGCGTGAGATTGCTGGGTATACCAACAGTTCGCGACCGCATAGCACAACAGACACTATTGAACATTCTCCAGCCGATCTTCGACATCGACTTTCATCCATCAAGTTATGGGTACAGGCCGAAACGAAGTTGTCATGACGCCATCAGCAAAGCTACGGTATTTATTCGTAAATATCACCGTGAGTGGGTGGTTGATATGGATCTGTCGAAGTGTTTTGACCTACTCGATCACGACTTGATCATAAGCAGCGTCAAACGCAAAGTGACAGACGGTAGCATCTTAAAACTGCTCAAACAGTTTTTAAAAAGCGGAGTAATGATAGGCAATAATTGGGAAGCGAGTGAGCTAGGAAGTCCACAAGGTGGTGTTATCAGTCCATTGTTGGCGAATATCTACCTAGATGCGTTCGATCAAGAAATGAAAAAGCGAAATCACAGAATAGTGAGGTACGCCGACGACATATTGATCTTATGCTGCACAGAAAAAGCAGCCAAGAATGCACTCACAGTAGCGACTCAGATACTCGAAAAAGGCTTAAAGTTAACAGTCAACCAAAAGAAAACGCACATAGCGCATAGTAGTGAAGGCGTAAAATTTTTGGGAGTGGAGATAGGCAGTAATTGGACGCGTATCCAAGCCACAAAACTCAAAGGCTTTAAACAAAGAGTTAAACGATTAACAAAGCGAAATAGTGGCATGAACTTAATTGAAGTAATAAAAAGACTCAATCCAGTGGTGCGCGGCTTTGTAAATTATTTCAGTATAGCCAATTGTAAACGGATGTTAGAGGCGTTGGCGAGGTGGGTGAGACGACGATTAAGGGCAATTCAGTTAAGGTTGTGGAAAAATCCAGCGAGGTTGCATAAACGACTAAAACAATTAGGGAAAAAGCCGCCATTTAAGTTCATCAAAATGAACTCATGGCGAAACTCTCTAAGTCCATTATCGAGTGTAGCGATGCCAAACCAATGGTTTGAAGAGCAAGGCTTATATTCAATAGAAAAAGTAAGTACAGGATGGCTGGCTCAATCGGCGTTTAGAAAATAAACCGAAGGGATAGAAGAATACAGGAGCCGTATACGAGGCCCGTACGTACGGTTCTGTGAGAGGGATGAGGCAAAAACTGTCAACAACAACCGAAAAGTGAGAGGATGTAACTAATTTTGTGTAACTGCCTATCATTATTTACTCTAAAAAGAGTTTAAGGATTAGGCGATGAACATGAATAAAGAAGAACTCGAAGCGTTTGCAAAAGAAGCAGCTAAAAGTATTAAAACACCTGACGATTTAAATCAATTTAGTCAGATGTTAAAAAAGATAACTGTTGAAGCCGCACTTAATGCAGAAATGGATGAACATTTAGGCTATCAAAAACACAGTAAATCCACGAGCAGTAATAGCCGAAATGGTAAAACAAGTAAGCGTATCAAGACAGAAGACGGTGAGTTTGAGCTTGATACGCCCCGCGACCGTGAAGGCTCTTTTGAGCCACAGCTTGTTAAAAAGCATCAATCTCGATTCACCTCAATGGATGATAAAATTTTATGGCTGTATGCCCAAGGAATGAGCACACGCGATATCGTGAATGCCTTTCATGAGTGGTATGGCGCTGATATCTCTCCCACATTGGTGTCACGTGTTACCAGCGCTGTTATGGAGCAAGTCACTGAATGGCAATCTCGCCCCCTGGATGCGATTTATCCTATTGTTTATTTGGATTGCTTGGTTGTAAAAATACGCCAAGATAAGCGCGTTATCAAAAAGTCTATTTACCTTGCTTTAGGTATTAATATTGACGGCCATAAAGAATTGCTTGGCATGTGGATTTCAGAAAATGAAGGGGCTAAATTTTGGTTGAGCGTGCTCACCGAATTAAGCCAACGGGGCGTTGAAGATATCTTAATCGCGTGCGTAGATGGCCTGAAGGGGTTTCCTGATGCAATTAATACTGCTTACCCGCAAACTCATGTTCAATTGTGTATAGTGCATATGGTTCGAAACTCATTGAAATATGTCTCATGGAAAGATTATAAAGCCGTGACGGCCGATTTGAAGCTGATTTACCGCTCGTCGACAGAAGAAAAGGCGTTGCTGGAGTTGGAGCGATTTGCAGAGAAATGGGACAATCAATATCCTCAAATAGCAAAGTCATGGCGTGCGAATTGGGACAATTTAAACACGTTATTTAATTATCCGGAAGCAATACGAAAAGCCATTTATACAACGAATGCCATTGAGTCACTCAACAGCGTTATTCGCCGAGCGATTAAAAAGCGTAAGATATTTCCAAATGACGACTCTGCGAGAAAAATGATTTATTTGGCAATAAAAGAGGCATCGAAAAAATGGACGATGCCAATTCGAGACTGGCGAAATTCAATGAGAAAAACTCAGTTGATTTGGCCATACTTCCAGTAACTCTGCCGCCTCTGTGTATTCTCATGACTTTGATCACCGATTCTCATCAGCTTTGATCGCTTGATTTATCATTTTGTAGAGCCATTTTTAAA
>NZ_JBEOOB010000073.1:0-2630 GCF_040308685.1 Pseudoalteromonas sp. 20-MNA-CIBAN-0454
CTCAGGTTAATATGCTGAGTAAATTATGCATAGGTAGCATTAATATTGGTATGTGGGTTTAATTGCGCGCTTACTTTTCTCGGAAGGATTCGATAAAGGCCAAAAAACCGACTTAATGTCGGCTTTTTGGCTAAGTGGTTTAAGGCTTAGCTTTCTACTTCTTCCCAATGGTTTTCGATTTCTTCTAGGCGAATTACTTTTGCAGCTTCCTCAGCTTCAGTATCCGACAGTAAATCAAGAAAATAACTTACGGGATTATTTTGCTCTTGGCTTTCCATATACAAAGCTCTTAAAGCCGCATCTGTAGTACGTGGAATTTTTGTTTGACCTTTCTCATAACGTGCAATTGTCTGTTCATCCACACCAAAACGTGTCGCAAGCATTTTTTGAGAAACATTCATTTCAATACGTAAAAATTTAAATTCCTCATACGCAAGAGGCCTATTGCTGTCGACAACAACCTGCGCTATTGCGCTATGAAGTCCGTTCATATCATCAATACTTGTATATTCTTCACCATCGATTTCTTCAACGGTAACACCATTTTTTAGATACACGTTTAATAAACCGCTTTCAGTATAATGGTACATATCAACCTCTTAATCTATCCATACAGTTACTAAAACTGACATAGGACTGTCATGATGATTCTTAAGTGCAACAGTCAACTCAATAACTTTGCCCGCTGCTAAACCTTTCAAGTTAAATTTCCAATCTCCGGAGGCCTCAGGGTATGGACCCTCTCTAAACACCGAATGTTTACTCTTAAGTAGAGTAATTATTTGTGCTGTAGTAACCCCTCGTTCATGCATGCGTTGTTTAACATGCTTGCTCCATCGAATCCTGTGGGTATAATTCTCTGCCAGATCATTCATTATTTTTCTGGCTGTTCCCTCTGTAAGTGGGAATTCTTTAACACCTTGTGGATTATTTTCAACCATGAACCACCTATCAATCTGATACCTATCATTTTGATAGGAAGGCAACGTATTGTCAACTATCACTTGAAAAAACTCTAAACGAACTTAGGGCCTGTTGATCTTTGCGGATTAAAATTTGTTCAAACTAGGGGCGGTTTAATCGCGGCGCGAGGTTTGTAACCTAGTGGACTAAGTCAAAACCGAGCAAAGCTTCCGCGTCCTGCTCACGCTCCTTACCTACATCCATGTAGGCAACAAAGAGTAAATCGCCCCTAGGCAGAACCCAAAGGGCAGCGCCTGTTTGGCATTGATGCTGCGTTATCACCTATTTATGGGGAATAACCACACCACATAGGCTCTGCCTTGCCTAAATACCAAACAGACTGCTGCAAATTTAACCTTGAAAGATCATTAGGCCCTAGTATCGCCGTCAGCAAAAACAACAACTACCACCTTCACAGAAGGGTGAGTTTCTTTCCTAACTCGTCTTGGGGCAATGACGAGTCAGCAGATAACTTGCCAATGGACAGAAATGTTTCAGCCAGATTAGGCTGAAACGAAGATGGATATAAATGAGCTAGAGTGTTATATCCAAATGGTGATAAGCTGAAATTTAAAAAACACGAATCAACATCACTGACCCCATTGTTTTTTACTTTTGAGATAGAGAAACTTGAATCTTCAACTTACATCAGCTTAGAATAACTTTAGTGAGGATGAAAAAAAGGCGCTAAAAGCGCCTTTTAAAAAGGATTGGTCTCAGACTCTCCGGGAATTACCCACAGTCAAAAGTGGAGACCGTTTTTTTCTGAATCAACAGTTACTAATGAACTATTGATGTTAATTCGATAAACTGATTATAACCAACTTTAAATGGCTGTGCAATAATTGAGAATACAAAACAACATTAGCCGAGATCTAGAAAAACAACAACTGTTTTTTTAGAGTGCTGGGCAAGTATGAGTAATGTACGAAGCCTAGATAGCGACCGGGTTTCATATAACAACATTTTAAATTCCGTTCTAGAGCTTCTAGATCTCTATTCGTTGGGTACAAAGCATAGAGCCGCAGAAAAAAGATTGCATGTAGTTGAAGAGCTTAATCAATTAATGGATACGAATGAGTTGCTTCTTAGACCTGAATTTAAAGGAATACCTCAACAGTTAAAAAGTATTTTTAAGGAACACGGTAAACCTTTAGAAGAACAAAAAGAGCTTATTATTAGCTTTTTAGAAGAGTTAAAAGAGCTGCTAGAAGAACATTACCGACGTGTTTCAATAGAAGAGTTAACCTGCCTTTTACAAGATGGAGCTGAACACTCTGAAAGCTCATTAGTCAAAATTTATAACCAAACAAACGCATTGATTAGTCACCTTATTACATTGGGTATGCCAACTTCAGAATGCTATTTACTTTGCAGAAACTTTCTGATCAAAAGAAGGCCTCACATAGCATTTTTAGATGCATTTAATAGTTTAGCAAATAACGTAACAATTACAGCTCAAAAATACAGCGTAAAGTTATCACTAGATAACAAAGCACTATATGAATTACTTACGCAAACATCAGTAGTAACACTCGGAGAATGTCAATTTACTGTTCAGGAAAGAGAAGAAAATGACAGGAGTTATATAGTGAACTACCCACCGACGCCACTACGTGTCGATCAATGGGCTTCTACAGCCTAGATTTTTAATGCTAGGCTACTTC
>NZ_JBEOOB010000074.1:0-2597 GCF_040308685.1 Pseudoalteromonas sp. 20-MNA-CIBAN-0454
TGCCGTCTCAGTGGGGTCGCATTATAGGGCGCAGCCAGTTTTACGCAAGCGTTTTTTAAAGAAAACTTAAAATAAAATGCTGTTCGCTTGATATTTAAACCAAACGATTAAAAACAATACTAAACCATCTGCATTTTGGGTAACTCGACTTGGTTTTACATTCTAAGCTGGTATTGAGCAGTGCATAATTTAAGCACCACTCGATTGTTTGGGTAATATAAAGTGTGCTTATTACGCTACGCATATTAAGCATGCACAAATAGTAAACAAAACTAAAAGTCATGCAATTCTTTATAAGTAATAACCTGAGTAATTAGAAATTAGAGAAAGCCAATGTACTTTTAATGTAGTTTAAAACTAATGGCCTTCATTATTTTACTATATAGTACTGAAGCTACTACATAGGTATTATTTACTTGCTCATTTACTACAAGCAAATATCCAAACAAGCGTTATCGCTTATTAATGGAAAATAGCGACACTATACAATAAGTACTGCCCTCCCTAAAACCAAACTCGCTACTATTAATTTAACCTCTAAAGATAAACACGCCTTAGTGAATAGCTTTAACAAACGCGTTTAATTTAAACACTGCAACTTAAATACAGTGTGATATTATATCAAGGTAGCATAAGGATAAGAGAACGATGAATATAGAATCACTCGTAAGTAAAGCAAAACAAGTATGTGACAACCGTGGTGCGCGATTTACACCTATCCGTGAAAAGGTATTTCGTTTACTTGCAAGTGCGCAAGGTGGTGTGGGCGCGTATGATTTGCTCGAGCAATTAAAAGTAACAGAAACTGGCGCTAAACCTGCCACGATATACCGTGCATTAGATTTTTTGGCTGAGCTTGGTTTTATTCATAAAATTGAAAGCACCAATGCATTTATGTTGTGCCATCATTTTGATCATATTCATCCTGTACAGTTATTAATTTGCGATACCTGTGGTTTTGTTAAAGAACTGCATTCAACCGTTATTTCGCATGAGCTAAATAGTTTAGCTGCGGAAGGTGGGTTTGTTGTATCGGCGCAAACAATAGAAGCACATGGAAGGTGTGAGTCTTGTAGAGCTGCATAGTTTTAGTAGCGATATAAACATTTTATATAGCTATTTTTTAGCACCAATTTAAGAGTAAATTATATGAATGTAGAGTTCATCAACCCTTTTTTATCTTCTTTGATCAATGTATTAAGTACAATGGCTCAAACACAATTAAAGCCAGGTAAGCCACGCATTAAAACTGATGAGAAAGCTTGTGGTGATGTATCAGGCCTGATCGGAATGGTTGGTCCGCAAACACGAGGCTCTTTTTCAATAACTTTTGATGAGCAGTTAGCACTAACTATCATGGAGCGTATGCTTGGCGAACGTCCAGATAGTATAAATGAAGAAGTAACCGATATGGTAGGCGAAATTACTAATATGGTTACAGGTGGCGCTAAAAACTTATTGGGTCAAAAAGGTTTCGACTTTGATATGGCAACTCCAATAGTTGTATCTGGTAAAGACCATACAATTACCCATAAAAGCCAAGGTAAAAAAATACTCATGCCATTTACCTGCGATGCGGGTAACGCCAATATTGAAGTGAGTTTCGATAAGTTATGAGTTGGCAACAAAAAGTCATTACTTTAAAACCTCGTATCCGAGGTTTTCATTTAATTGATAACGAAATACTCATTCAAATCCCCGAACTCACAAATTACAAAGTGGGTTTACTGCACTTATTTATTCAACACACTTCAGCTAGCCTAACCATTAATGAAAATGCCGACCCTACTGTACGTATGGATATGGAGAGCCACTTTAATGAATTTGTTCCGCAGTGCCAACCCTATTATCGTCACGATTATGAAGGTGACGACGACATGCCAGCTCATATAAAAACCAGTATTTTAGGCTGTGAGTTAAGCATCCCTATTACAAATGGCTATTTAGCTTTAGGTACATGGCAAGGTGTTTATTTAGGTGAACATCGAGACAGCGGTGGTACTAGGCGAATTGTAGCAACCATTCAGGGCGAGTTGTTTTAACAAGTCGCCTCATCAAAGCTTAAACCTCACTCCCGCCGCATACCCATTAATTATCACAGTAAAAACACATCACTTTATTGGTAAAGAACTTGCCCTTCGCGAGTAACTATCGTTGCTAATTACTAAAGGCTTTAACTCAATTTTTATCGAATGCATAGCGAGAAAACCTAGTGTTCTTCAGTCGCTGGATAGTTCACTGCATATGAAATCAGATAGAGAAAGATTGTATTTAAAATAAGAATTTTTTTATGGCTTTTTATTTAGGGATATTTTTAATAGATATAAAAGATTGGAGCGGTACACGAGGCTCGAACTCGTGACCTCGACCTTGGCAAGGTCGCGCTCTACCAACTGAGCTAGTACCGCATTATAAAGTAGTCAGTAATTCGTCCGTTGGTGCGCGACAAATCGCGTTCAACATTCTGGCAACTGAACTAGTACCGCATTTTTATTCAACACTGCAATTTCTTTTGGTTAGAAATTGGAGCGGCACACGAGGCTCGAACTCGTGACCTCGACCTTGGCAAGGTCGCGCTCTACCAACTGAGCTAGTGC
>NZ_JBEOOB010000075.1:0-2249 GCF_040308685.1 Pseudoalteromonas sp. 20-MNA-CIBAN-0454
CTCCGAATTTATCATTGAGCAGGTATTTTTAGATAATCAGAACATCGATGCTAGGTGTGGTTCGCTAGACGCTTACGTTTATTTCAAGTATCCTGATTATGTGCGTAAAGCTATTTATACCACGAATGCGATTGAAGCTGTACATCGACAGTTTAGGCGACTCACCAAGACAAAGGGAGGATTCCCTAATGAAAACAGCTTGATGAAACTATTGTATGCAGGCATATTAAATGCCTCAAAGAAATGGACAATGCCAATCCATAACTGGAATCTGACATTGTCGCAATTGGCCATCCACTTCGAAGGTAGGTTAGATGGTGTGCTAGATATTTAGCAATTTAAGCTGACACAGAATTCTGAACGCCCTCGATGCGGACATTGATAACGCCCGCATTTGCGGCTGGTTTGTTGCGCAGCGGAAAACCAATCCGACAACATGCGTTTGTTAAATTTCATCTTCTCTTGTGCTCGGTTCTAGAGGCAATGTCCGGAATCGAATCTGCAGGGCTGATAACCGTTTGTACCTTTGCTCGCTCCTTTAACCGCTTCTGCGCTACAAAAGCGAAAGATTTACCTGTTCGTTCAGCTTCTTTTTGTATTTCGTATATTTCTTCACCAGAAATAGGGTTTTCACTTGCATCAATCATTGTTGAAAAATGATAAGTAGCCTCGTCTTCATTATCTGAACGAATAGTATGCTCAAGTATATCTTCTAGCTCGACACTTACAGCATCCTGCATACCTGAACCAATTGCCCCGAAATTCTGTTTGAACCAGTCACCTTGCTCCATACTATTTTTCAATATAAAAAGGTCGTGATCAGTGAATGGAACATGAAAATCGTTGAAGTTGATGAATTGTCTACCATCAATTCTCATTTGAAAGTGGTAATGAGGATAATCAATGGATGTTCCTTGATGACCTTGAAAGTCATTTTTGGAGCAGTCAAACGTCCATTCAACATTTTTCCATTTAACTGTATAGGATAAAACTTTTCTATCTGACTTCTCGTCTTCAAGGTCATTGATATTCGAAAGAAAACGATCTTGGTTCGCACACCATCGAATATACGCAGCTATATTCCCATAGCCGTATTTTTCGTAAACTTTTGGAAAGTCTTTTTTCTTAAATTTACATTGCCGTAATAGCCAGTGTAAGCAAGGGTTGCTTTTGCTAATGGTCTTAAAAGGTTTGTTACAGAGATAGCAAATATCTTTTTCATAGCCGGTTCTGAACGCCTCAGCTTGCCTTTGATGTTCCTCATCATTCAGGCGATTCATCTCCTCAATTTCTTCGGGAGACATCCCTTCAAAAATCCGTCTATATTTATCAGTATCGTGCTGCACCTGATTTTCCTTTGGAATTTAACAATTTAATAGTGCGCTCATCGCGCATATTTCTTCCGACTGAACGCTCATTATCTACTTTATATAGTTTTAACAAATAACCTAAAGCATTACTATCACTAAGTTTTCTAAAATTTTTAGGTAAAGTTAAATGAACCAATTTGCGCGCGTCGCTCATTTTCATGAATATATGCGCAAAGAGTAGTTTGACGAATTAGTTAACTCTTATATCTAGCTAATCTCAATGACTGGTTATCGCTCAAAGCCGACCTATAGAATAATTGCTTTAACACGTTTTGGGGCAAAAGCTTGTTAGAACAAAAGGCAGACTGCGACAAATAGCATCGAAAAGTTTCGAACTTTATTGTCATGGTTTTAGTATTTATTGTCGAGTTTCATAATTATTGTCCTCCGACACTTATATCTATTTTGAACTTCAATTATAGATTGGCAATCACAGCAGTTTTCTGCCGTTGGCACTGTTACTAATCTTTTAAACTGAATTTCAATACCGCATGTTTCACAATACCCGTATTCGCCAGGTTCTTTTTGAAGCCTAAATTTAACTCGTTGCAATGCCTTCAGCTGCAGACCTTTTCTATAACGTGAAATGTATTGTTGCTTACGCTCTTCTTCTAGTGCCGCTCGATCTAAAATATCTGCAAGTACATTGCTTTCAACATTCTTATTTATTGGTTCATTCAGAGCATTCTTAAGCATAGAAATTTCATCATTAACTTGGTTTATTATATGCCCTAATTGGTCTGTTTTTAAAAATTCATGCATTCCTTATATCCTATACTAAACATCAAAAAGGTATTTAAACTGTAAGCGTCTAGCGAACCACACCTAGCATCGATGTTCTGATTATCTAAAAATACCTGCTCAATGATAAATTCGGAG
>NZ_JBEOOB010000076.1:0-2125 GCF_040308685.1 Pseudoalteromonas sp. 20-MNA-CIBAN-0454
TGAGCAGCCATTGTCTAATAAACGCCAATGGCGAACGCGTATAGATCCACTTGAGTCTATCTGGGACAGTATTGTTGTCCCTCTACTTCAAGGTGATGCAACGTTAACTCCGGTGGGAATTTTTGATCACCTTTGCGAGTTTCACACCGACAAATTTAACCCGAGTTCACGGCGTACATTAGAGCGTCGAATTCACAAATGGCGAGCACTGTATGGCTCAAGCAAAGAGGTCGTATTCCTGCAAACACACGAGTATGGCCTATTAGGCATGTGTGATTTTACACATGTGAAGTCACCCGTTACCATTGCTAGTGAACCCTTAAAGCATATGTTGTTTCATTATCGTATGCCCGCCAGTGGCTGGGCTTATGCCCAAGTGATTTACGGCGGTGAAAGCTTTGCTGCTTTTTCTGATGGCGTGCAAAACGCATTTAAAGCAGCCGGCGGTGTGCCTAAAGAAGTGCGTACAGACAGTCTGAGTGCCGCCTATCGTAATCACACTAATGATAACGATTTTACAGAGCGCTTTAATGAATTAGTCACCCATTATGGCTTTAAAGCGACCCGCAATAACCGTGGTATTGCGCATGAAAATGGGGCTATTGAGAGCCCTCATGGGCATCTTAAATCGCAACTGGAGCAAGCATTAAAAATCCGTGGTAGTTATGACTTTCAGACAAGAGAAGTCTATGAATCGTTTGTTGCCGACATTGTAGCTCGCCGTAATCGCCGTGTAAGTGATAAATACGCAGTAGAGCAGCGACAATTACATGCTTTACCACGGACGATGAGCGTCAATTACACCGAGCATTATCTAACGGTGTCACGTACGAGTACTATTTCGTTGAAACGTGTTACCTATAGCGTCCCGTCACGCCTTATTGGTAGCCGATTACTTGTTCGTTTATATGACAACCGTTTAGAGCTGCGCTATGGCAGCGATTTAGTTCAAACGTTAGCGCGTGTCTATGCTTCTAAAGGATGCCGTGCACGTAATATTAGTTACTTGCATGTTATTGACGCACTGGTTAAAAAACCATTGGCATTTCGCTACTCACAACTACGTGACGACTTACTTCCAAGCGACAATTACAAAGCTATTTGGGAATACGTTAATGCCCACCTTTTAGCGGATGAAGCGAGCTATTACATGGTGAAATTGCTCCATTTAGCGAAGCAAAGTGGGTGTGAACGTCAATTAGGACGATTTGTAGCAGCGTCAATTACTCAGCGACAATTACCGGCCATCCGAGAATGTGAAGCGCAATTTTTAGTGATTGCATCAAACATACCCACAATAACAATAAAGCAACACAGCTTGAACGCTTATAGCAGCATGATACCGGGAGGTCTACATGGATAACTTCACGGCCTCGTTACCTTTAATGCTGAAACAATTAAAGCTTAGCACCATGCTTCAACAGTGGAATACTCTGGGCAAAAAAGCGATAGAAGAACAATGGAGCCCGCAGCAATACTTATCTGAGCTGTGCCATATTGAACTTGCGACACGCGATGACAAACGCCTTCAGCGGCTTTTAAAAGATGCAAAATTGCCCGTGGGTAAACACCTTAGCAGCTTCGACTTTACCCTTGTTGATGGGGTTAGTAAGCCCCTTGTTGCTGATTTAATAAATCAGCCGGATTGGTTGAAGTACGGTGGCAATATATTGTTATTTGGCGCCAGTGGTCTTGGTAAAACGCATATCGCCAGTAGCATCGGTTATGGCCTTATCGAGCAGGGCCATAAAGTTAAGTTTGTTGCCGCGTCAGCGATTGTTCAACAACTCCAGCAAGCAAAGCGACATTTACGCTTGCAAGACGAACTTGTAAAGCTCGATAAATACAGCTTATTAATCGTTGATGACGTTGGTTACGTTCGAAAAACGGAACAGGAAACGAGTGTGCTGTTTGAATTGATAGCCCATCGCTATGAGCGACACAGCATGATCATCACATCAAACAAATCATTCGAACAATGGGATGAACTATTTGATGATTCAACGATGACTGTCGCGGCAATCGATCGCTTGGTTCATCATGCAACGATTATTCATTGCGAAGGTGAAAGTTACCGACGCAAAACAGCGCTCAATAAGAGCAAATAAAATTCGGTGTCAACCGG
>NZ_JBEOOB010000077.1:0-1976 GCF_040308685.1 Pseudoalteromonas sp. 20-MNA-CIBAN-0454
TAATCGGGTAGCCGGAGGTCTCTAACCTCCAGCCCCCACACCACCCATCATGCGGGTCCGCAATGGGCGGTTCATCTCCCGTAATGAATATTGATCCAAATATTTTTCAATGACACTAAACCTTGTGATGCTAAATAGTCATTACCTAGCGCAATGTTAATTCCTTTTGTTTTTGAGCTTCTACAAGGGCCTTTACTGGTGATACCACAGGCTATGGCGAGTCGCTCGCTAACACCCAATTTCATTAAACTGCGTACTTTGGTGCGAGGTTTACGCCATTGCCGCCAGTAGCACATTCTTATCCTACGACGGATCCAATGATCTAAATCCACTGTTAGTTGATAAGCGTTGGCTATTAGGTAGTAGTGTCCCCAGCCGCGTAAATACTGCGTGAGTTTATGAATTTGTAGGGTCATTGAGATCCCCCAGTTGCGGTTAGTGAGTTCTCTTACATTTGCTTTAAATTTCTTTAGCGCCTGTTCGTGGATCTGCACTTGAGCGTAACGGAAGGTAAACCCGAGAAATTTCGAGCCTGATACGGGACCGACTCGACTTTTCGATTCATTCACTTTGAGTTTTAATCGCTGAGTGATAAACGCAGTAATTTCCCGTTGGATTATGAGTCCTTCGCTTTTCGTTTTTACTAAAATGATTATGTCATCAGCGTAACGTGCAAACTTAAGGTGTTTGTAGGTTAGCTTCTTATCTAATTCATCGAGTAAAATATTGGAAAGTAAAGGGGATAATGGCCCACCTTGAGGGACTCCTTTGGTTGACTCAAACCACAGACCCGTTTCGCGCTCTGCGATCCCCGCTCGGAGGTATTTACCAAGTAGGCGCATGAGTGCTTTGTCTTTGACTTTACGACCAACACGATTCATCAGCATGTCATGGTTTACTTCATCAAAGAACTTAGACAAGTCAATATCAACTGCTGTTTTATAACCTTGTTTAACACAAGATTGAACATGATTTACTGCTTGGCTGGCTCTTTTATGAGGGCGATAACCATAACTATGTGGTGAAAATAGAGGCTCAAAGTAAGGGCTAATCACTTGAGCAATAGCTTGTTGGATCACTCTGTCGATAACAGAAGGGATCCCAAGCATTCGCTCACCGCCATCGGGTTTGGGTATCATCACGCGTTTGACTGGCAAGGGTTGATAAGTGCCGCTAAGTAATTGTTGTTTAATACCCAGCCAATGTAACTTAGCGAAGTGATTAAATTCCTCAATACTCATATTATCAATACCCGCAGCCCCTTTATTGCGCTTAACATGTTGCCATGCTGCACCAATATTGTGGTTGCTCAGTACCCTTGCCATCAGGTCACGATCTGTTTGGTTGTATTCATTCGAGGTATTATTCACAGTCGAACGCTGTTCATCACTATCACAACACGGTGATCTATGTGAATTCAAGTTCATTTGTAGTATCTCCTCTGGTTAAGATGTTCAGGCCTTCACCGTGTCCCCTCCATTACGATGGGCGTTTGGCTACTATGCCGTCTGCTGACTTCTGATAAATCACTCTAGCGATTACTCGATAAAGCGCGTCGAAACTAACGCTTGTTTACTGCTATTTCGCTCGCTGTAGGTCGCAGCAACCAAAGCGCCAAGGGTTGAACAACCAGTCCCTAACTGGTAATCTCCAAGCGTTAGCGCGGATGCGTGTTTATCAGATCTCCCCGAATAAGGTGCATCGACTTTCTCTGCACAACTGCATCATTTACGGTGGCCGTTAGATCACATGACTTCGCTATCTTGTGCTAGCTCGTCTCCAGCCTACGCCTCATATGATGTTTTTGTTCATCAGCTCACAGATTTGCTAGCGGCTTCCTCTAGACTATCTCTCGCGATTTAGCCCTTGCCATTCGCTAGTAGTTATCGTTTAATAACAGTGTGTTATTTAAACGGTGATCTTCCTACAGAGGACTTTCACCTCATAAGTCAATGCCCATGTCGGGCGTACACAAG
>NZ_JBEOOB010000078.1:0-1897 GCF_040308685.1 Pseudoalteromonas sp. 20-MNA-CIBAN-0454
GTGATCAACAGAAGCATATTCCATGTATTAATGAGATAGGTAAATACATTAATTAATGGAACGGAGTAACTATAAGGCAATGAACCGGACAATTTTATGCGCAAAACGGCTAACGGTAAAATTGCCAGTTATCGCGGCGTTAGCAGCCACTAGAAAATATTAAGAATTGGAGGTTTTGATGAATTGGTATGACGCGCAGAGCGTTAAAGAGCTAAAAGAAATTGGATCCTTTGAAGAAGTTGTAGCTCTTGCTTCCGAAGAGCTAGGGAAAGGAATTTCTTTATCAGCTAGCAACTGGGAGGAGTTATTATTCGCTGTTCATAGTCTCAATACACTCTTTACTAAAAAGGAAATTGGAGTAGATGACGACTACTTTAGATCTCCAGTTGACAAGCTGATTTTCTCACTAATCGAACTAGATGGAAAAAACAGGCAAAAACAATTGGGCATTGGCCCCTTGCATTATAAAAATAGTGAGCTTGCAAAGAAATGGAAAAATGCTACCGCTAGCAAACTACATGAAGATCGATGTAAGCACCCTAAAGCGAAAGAAGCATGGCATAAAATGGAAGAAATTTATAAGGAGATGATTGGAAAGTGACAAAAAAAATCATCCCTTATGAGTTTGAAAAAGCATTAGGATCCTATCAGCAGCCCACTACTGAAGATAGATACTTAAATGAGAGCACCAAGTCTGCAATTAGAAATGCTTGGGACTCGTTTTCCGTTTTAGATAATTTTGGCAGGGTCTGGATTCAGGCTGGCTGTGTGCATACACTTCTTAGAACATCTAAAGCAAATGCAAGCTATTTAATTGGAGGAATAGCCGACTATGATAAATACCGAGATGGAGAACAGCTCTATATTCGAGGCACTGCGATTTGCCAGCTATTGGACTTCAATATTCAAAATGCCAGAAGCTTGCAGCGCGAAAACTATATACGGTTTTGTGAACTATTCTATAAGGCGATAAGGGATTGTAGCCGTGCGCGTGAGTTAAGGGCTGAGTTCTATGAACACTTGGAAAGAACTGTAGGTAGATTAAAGCAAGATAGAATTCGTTCATTTGGAATTCAATATGACGAATTAACAAATGAGCCATTGGATCTAAGAAGTTGTGAATTTTCACACATTCGCTCGGTGAGCCTTTTTCCAGAATTGGCTGGATTAATGGAGAATGGGCTAATAGTTAATAAAGATACACATGATCAGATAACAAGAAGTGCCATTAATGATGAAGAAGAGTTGCTCCAGTTGTGCGAAATAAATAACTGGAATACAAGCTGGTTTTATCGATATGCACTGACTAATTAATAGCTGCTAACAAAGCGCTGCTACGGAAAACTTACTCGCTGGCGCTCCTAAATTTCCGCAGAGCGCGGCGTTATATGTTTTTCTAGTATGGGTTATTAAATGAACTTAAGCGTACAACAAAAATTTAGTACCTATCCCGAAAGTGTCGCTGTTTTACTAAACAACGTGCGCGACCTTATTCTTAATGTTGCTAAGCAAGATGGCATCACCGACATAACAGAAACTTTGAAATGGGGTGAGCCTAGTTATGTTTCGAAAGTTGGGAGTACGATTAGAATTGACTGGAAAGCTAAGTATCCTGATCAGTATTGTATATATTTCAACTGTAAAACGTCGCTGATAGAAACGTTCAAAGAAATCTATGGTGATACTTTTACATATGAAGGTAATCGCGCGATTGTGTTTAAAATAAATCAGGTTGTACCCTATAAAGAACTATCGCATTGTATTTCAATGTCATTGCGTTACAAAAAAATAAAGCACCTAGTTTTGCTTGGTGCATAAACATATAACAACACGCCCTGAGGTGGACAGCAAGCACTAAAGCTCACTTTCCACCGCAAATTTTAACAGCGGTGATCCC
>NZ_JBEOOB010000079.1:0-1657 GCF_040308685.1 Pseudoalteromonas sp. 20-MNA-CIBAN-0454
CTGTAGCCTTTCATGCATCCTGTATGCGCAAGCGCACAAGTGATATAGGTTTTACCGCTACCGCAAGGGCCTGTGATGAGTAAGTTTTGTGATTTATTCAGCCAATCACATTGCAGTAGCGATGCCATCATCGATTGATTGAGACCTCGCGGGTGATGATAATCTATGTCTCTGGCGTTAGCGGCTAATTTAAGTTTTGCCGCTTTAAGTAAGCGTTGTTGTTTTCGGCTCTCTCGGTCTTGGGCTTCACTGTCTGCTAGCAGTTGTAGTCGCTCATCGAAGGACAACCCTTCATAAGTACTTGGTTGTTCCATTTGGCTCACTAAGGCGTTGGCCATACCACTGAGTTTGAGTTGACGAAGCTGAGTTATCGTTTGTTCTAACATAGAATTTCCTTACCTTAATGGAAGCTTTTAGGACCACGGATATTTTCATGGGATTGTGGCAATAACGTCGACGGCTCTTCTTGCGTTCGCGGCAATTTATCTTGGTTGCTACTGAGTATGTCTTTGATATGTTTTAACCGATATAAACTGTATTGATTGGCTATCGCACAGGCGTTATTGAGCCGATCGGCGGGATAGCTTCTTGATAGGTTGAGTAAGCCTAAGCACACACGATACGCTTGTTCTTCATGTTGTTTCTGTGCCAATTGTGCTTTCACCCAGAGCAAAACGTCATCTCCAATATCTTTCGCCCAATTCATTAAACGCCCTGGTGACCATTTATGATGCTTCTCATGCTTTACAGGCATGTGCTCGGATGTGGTGGTCATGCCCGGATGATATTTTCTCGGGTGACTGGTGATGCGTTTATGCTTGAAATAAGCCTCAATCAAGTTGTCTTTGGCATGAAGTTCAAGCTTTTCACCCACCAAGTGATGGGGTACCGAGTAAAGATGGTTATCATACTGAACGTGATAATCAATATTCACTTTGACGTGTTTAATATCCGTGAATTGATAAGCTAGTTTGGGCATGGGCGCGAGGGCGGGTTTGTCGATTGACTCGAACCATGATTGTCGTGTCCCACTCAGTTGCTTAAAGGGCTTATTATTGACCTCAAGCAGTAAGGCTTTGATGCAATGGTTTAGCTCAGCTAATGAGAAAAAGGTTTGGTGTCGTAACTTGGCGAGTATCCAGCGTTCAATGATTTGCACGCCCACTTCGGCCTTGGCTTTATCTTGTGGTTTTCTGGGACGAGCAGGCACAATCACGGTGCCATAATGCGCGGCCAATTGCTGATAACTCGGGTTAACATCAGGGTCGTAGCGACACGCTTTACTGACACCACTGCGTAAATTATCGGGGATAACCATGTCAGGTATACCGCCGATAAATTCAAATGCTCGCACGTGACTGCCGATCCAGTCGGGTAGACTTTGGCTCCAGGTTGCTTCACAAAATGTATAATTTGATGCGCCCATCACCGCCACGAATATCTGGGCGAACTTCACTTCACCCGTCGCATTACAAACAATGGGCATCGTTTGACCCGCATAATCGACAAAGAGTTTTTCTCCTGCTTTATGCACTTGTCGCATCGAACGTTTTTGCTTTTTAAGCCAGGTCATATAGCGATCGCAGAACTGAGAATAGCTGTAACAACGATTCGGATATTGCTGAGTATATTCTTCCCAGAGTAAGTTCTTGGTGAC
>NZ_JBEOOB010000080.1:0-1514 GCF_040308685.1 Pseudoalteromonas sp. 20-MNA-CIBAN-0454
TGTTCGTCCGGATTTACCTAAACAAACGCCCTACTCACTTTCACATGGACTACCAACGCCATGCTTGCTTAGCCTGCTCCGTCCCCCCATCGCAATTATATCGAGTACAGAAATATTAATCTGTTTCCCATCGACTACGCCTTTCGGCCTCGCCTTAGGGGTCGACTTACCCTACCCTGATTAACATGGGATAGGAACCCTTGGTCTTCCGGCGTGGGAGTTTTTCACTCCCATTATCGTTACTCATGTCAGCATTCGCACTTCTGATACCTCCAGCAACCCTCCCGGGTCACCTTCAACGGCTTACAGAACGCTCCCCTACCACTCATCCTAAGATGAATCCGCAGCTTCGGTGCATAGTTTAGCCCCGTTACATCTTCCGCGCAGACCGACTCGACCAGTGAGCTATTACGCTTTCTTTAAAGGATGGCTGCTTCTAAGCCAACCTCCTGGCTGTCTGGGCCTTTCCACATCGTTTCCCACTTAACTATGACTTTGGGACCTTAGCTGGCGGTCTGGGTTGTTTCCCTCTTCACGACGGACGTTAGCACCCGCCGTGTGTCTCCCGGATATTACTTTACGGTATTCGGAGTTTGCAAAGGGTTGGTAAGTCGGGATGACCCCCTAGCCTTAACAGTGCTCTACCCCCGTAAGTATTCGTCCGAGGCTCTACCTAAATAGATTTCGGGGAGAACCAGCTATCTCCCGGTTTGATTAGCCTTTCACTCCTAACCACAAGTCATCCCCTAACTTTTCAACGTTAGTGGGTTCGGTCCTCCAGTTGATGTTACTCAACCTTCAACCTGCTCATGGCTAGATCACCGGGTTTCGGGTCTATACCTTGCAACTATTCGCCCAGTTAAGACTCGGTTTCCCTACGGCTACCCTAATCGGTTAACCTCGCTACAAAATATAAGTCGCTGACCCATTATACAAAAGGTACGCAGTCACCCAACAAGTGGGCTCCTACTGCTTGTACGTACACGGTTTCAGGTTCTATTTCACTCCCCTCACAGGGGTTCTTTTCGCCTTTCCCTCACGGTACTGGTTCACTATCGGTCAGTTGGGAGTATTTAGCCTTAGATGATGGTCCACCTATATTCAGTCAAAGTTTCACGTGCTCCGACCTACTCGATTTCACTTAAAATGTCTTTTCATGTACGGGACTATCACCCTGTATCGTGGCGCTTTCCAGCAGCCTTCCATTAACACATAATAAGCTTAAGGGCTGTTCCGATTTCGCTCGCCGCTACTTTCGGAATCTCGGTTGATTTCTTTTCCTACGGGTACTTAGATGTTTCAGTTCTCCGCGTTCGCCTCGTTAACCTATGTATTCAGTTAACGATACCTGCAAGCAGGTGGGTTTCCCCATTCGGAAATCCTAGTCTCAAGTGCTTTTTACTAGCTTGACTAGGCTTATCGCAAGTTAATACGTCCTTCATCGCCTCCAACTGCCAAGGCATCCACCGTGTACGCTTAGTCACTTAACCATACAACCCAAACGGGTCTTTGTT
>NZ_JBEOOB010000081.1:0-1506 GCF_040308685.1 Pseudoalteromonas sp. 20-MNA-CIBAN-0454
GCTCCGAATTTATCATTGAGCAGGTATTTTTAGATAATCAGAACATCGATGCTAGGTGTGGTTCGCTAGACGCTTACAATAAACTAAACTTTTGACTATTTTTTAGGATCAAAAAAGCCATCCGAAGATGGCTGTATTTATTCATTTATTAAATTATTCACTTAGCTGATTATTCAGGTACAAAACTCAAAGCTTTATCCATTACCGATAAGTCGGCTTGTTTTCCATGGCCATTTTCAGACAGATGACGCCTAAATCCACGGGCACCAGGCTGCCCCTGAAAAATCCCCAGCATATGACGAGCAACATGCCAAAAGTTAGCCCCTAAGCGCATTTCGTCTTCAATATAACTATACATAGAGCGCACGACATCATGACGAGATTGCGTGTTAGCGATATCACCATAAATCTTTTCATCCACTTCATTGAGTATAAATGGGTTGCTATACGCTTCTCTACCAATCATCACACCATCAATATGCTGTAAATGCTCTAAACTTTGTTCAATTGTTTTAACACCACCATTAAGACTTAAATCGAGTTGTGGATAATCTTTTTTCAACTGATAAACACGTGGATAATCAAGCGGCGGTACCTCACGGTTTTCTTTAGGGCTTAACCCCTTTAACCAAGCTTTACGAGCATGAATAATAAAATCATCACACCCAACATTATGCGACGCTTCTATAAGTGCACACAAAAACTCATACGAGTCTTGCTCATCAATACCAATGCGCGTTTTAACCGTAACAGGTATATTTACTTCTGCTTTCATTGCCGCCACACAGTCAGCAACTAATTGCGGCTCACCCATTAAACAAGCACCGAAACGACCATTCTGCACGCGATCTGACGGGCAACCTACGTTTAAGTTAATTTCGTCATAACCACGCTCACCCGCAAGCTTTGCACATTGTGCAAGAGCCTGTGGATCAGAGCCACCCAGCTGCAATGCAACAGGCCCTTCGTGTTGATTAAAGTGTAGGTAGTCGCCTCGGCCAAACAAAATAGCACCCGTGGTGATCATTTCCGTGTACAACACTGTATGCTTAGTCATTTTACGATGAAAAGTACGACAATGACGATCAGTCCAATCCAACATTGGGGCTACAGAAAAGCGTCTATCGAGTGGTTTCATTGGTACACCGTGCTATATAAGTTTAAGTACATTTCGTTCAATTTAAATATCTCTTTTTTGCTTATTTACACACATTTAGATCTATTATTAATAAATAACTACACCGTAGGGAACAATCAAAAGGGGTGTTTTAGAATATAAAATCAGGCGTATCTGCGCTAAATTCAAACATTATTATATCAGAATAAGCAAAAAATATAGATACCATTTATATTGAAAACGTCAGCGTTCAAAGTTCAGCCACCCACATTTCACTTTTCTGCAGACGTAAAAAAGCCCGAATCGTTAAATTCGGGCTTTCTACAATTTGGAGCCTGGCAATGTCCTACTTTCACATAGCAAATGCTACACTATCATCGGCGCTGTTT
>NZ_JBEOOB010000082.1:0-1455 GCF_040308685.1 Pseudoalteromonas sp. 20-MNA-CIBAN-0454
AGATGAACCGCCCATTGCGGACCCGCATGATGGGTGGTGTGGGGGCTGGAGGTTAGAGACCTCCGGCTACCCGATTAAGTGCCTTTTAAGTTTTTGATCTGATAAGTGAAAACCCATCATCAACGGTAATTCTAAAATTGTTATTAAAACCGTCTTTAATAGTTACATCTGTCGGTTTACTACATAACTGCTCTTTAGGGCATAAAGAGTGGACAAGTTCAAATACATAACCACCATTAGCTAGAAAAATAGTGATTTCTTCGCTCGTATTTAACCAAACCACATACTTACCATCTATTTTTAAAAATACTGTAGCGAGCGATCCTTGAAAGCCTACATCTCTTGTTATTTTAACTGGGATATTTCTTTCATTGTTGGCTGTAAATAAACCTTGATCGTAAAGGCGATCTTTTGATGCAAGTTTAATGTCTTCTGTTTTTGGAGGTTGTGTTGCACAACCAGATAAAATTGATGAAATAAAAATTAAAGGTAATACTACTTTTTTCACTGGAACTTCCTTTTACAATTTAATGAATATAAATGTTGATATATACAAGGCACCTAACGCCGCGTTCACCGGTTTATCCGGTGCAATGCTTTGTTAGCCTTTTTTATGCTCAATACGTGAAGCTTCGCCATCAATTGCATTGTCTTTTTCTTCTTGCTCTTGGCGCTTTCTCTTTGCAAATTCTTTAGCGAACTCAGCCATAAATTCTGATAACTCCTCACGAATTTCGTTCTCTTTCTCTCTGATTTTTTTCAGTCTTTCGCGATGCTTTTTTATGTAAGCAACTGTTTTTTCAAGCTCATCTTTACTTCTAAACCAAAGAACCTGAGCAGTATCTATAGAATCGCTTTGCGTCTCATACATTGCTATTTCGCCGACTAACCTTTGACCATTGTGTGATGACTTCAAGGTGATCGTACCGCGGTCGCGTTTGTTTTTATCAATTGATTCATAAGTCATAGGGAGAAGGAGATTTCTAAAACTACCGCATAAACTATATTCCTCTCCTTCATCAGCACCATTTTTGCAAATCATAGTTCCAGTTATTGCATGACCATGCCTTTTTAAATTTATAATTTCTTGCCTATAGTCTCCAGTTTCTACATAAAGAGAAAACCATTTCCCTTCAAGGTGAAGATCCTTGTATACACGTTCTTCAAACCAAGGTTCTACGACACCTCGCCAGAATTTACCTATCACTAGCACTACAAAACTAACTACTAAGCCAGATACAAGACCTATTACAATATTTTCGTACATTAAGAATCCTCGGTTTCCCTACTGAAGGCTAACGCCCTAATAATGGGCAAAAAATTGTTGGCTAAAATGTTGAGGAACAAAAACAGCCAACTATTTTTTGTCCTTATTAATTAGCTTATAGTTACTCCGTTCCATTAATTAATGTATTTACCTATCTCATTAATACATGGAATATGCTTCTGTTGATC
>NZ_JBEOOB010000083.1:0-1437 GCF_040308685.1 Pseudoalteromonas sp. 20-MNA-CIBAN-0454
CGTAAATATCTACTTTAGCAATATTAACTTCTTGCTTGAACTGTCACATAAAACGCGTTTGGCGTTGTATGGTTAAGCCTCACGGGTAATTAGTACAAGTTAGCTTAATGCCTCACAGCACTTCCACATCTTGCCTATCAACGTTGTAGTCTCCAACGGCCCTTCAGAGAGCTTATAGCTCTAGTGAGAAATCATCTCGAGGCCTGCTTCGCGCTTAGATGCTTTCAGCGCTTATCAGTTCCGAACGTAGCTACCGGGCAATGCCATTGGCATGACAACCCGAACACCAGCGGTTCGTTCACTCCGGTCCTCTCGTACTAGGAGCAACCCCTCTCAATTCTCAAACGCCCACGGCAGATAGGGACCGAACTGTCTCACGACGTTCTAAACCCAGCTCGCGTACCACTTTAAATGGCGAACAGCCATACCCTTGGGACCGACTTCAGCCCCAGGATGTGATGAGCCGACATCGAGGTGCCAAACACCGCCGTCGATATGAACTCTTGGGCGGTATCAGCCTGTTATCCCCGGAGTACCTTTTATCCGTTGAGCGATGGCCCTTCCATTCAGAACCACCGGATCACTATGACCTACTTTCGTACCTGCTCGACGTGTCTGTCTCGCAGTTAAGCTGGCTTCTACCATTACACTAACCGTACGATGTCCGACCGTACTTAGCCAACCTTCGTGCTCCTCCGTTACTCTTTAGGAGGAGACCGCCCCAGTCAAACTACCCACCAGGCACTGTCCGTAACCCCGATTCAGGGGCCAACGTTAGAACATCAAAACTACAAGGGTGGTATTTCAAGGTTGACTCCAACAAAACTAGCGTCTCATCTTCAAAGTCTCCCACCTATCCTACACATGTAGGTTCAATGTTCAGTGCCAAGCTGTAGTAAAGGTTCACGGGGTCTTTCCGTCTAGCCGCGGGTACACAGCATCTTCACTGCGATTTCAATTTCACTGAGTCTCGGGTGGAGACAGCGTGGCCATGGTTACACCATTCGTGCAGGTCGGAACTTACCCGACAAGGAATTTCGCTACCTTAGGACCGTTATAGTTACGGCCGCCGTTTACCGGGGCTTCGATCAAGAGCTTCTCCCTAAGGATAACCCCATCAATTAACCTTCCGGCACCGGGCAGGTGTCACACCGTATACGTCATCTTGCGATTTTGCACAGTGCTGTGTTTTTAATAAACAGTCCCAGCCACCTGGTCACTGCGGCTCCCGTCCGCTTAGAGAGCAAGTCTCATCACAGATAGGAGCGTACCTTCTCCCGAAGTTACGGTACGATTTTGCCTAGTTCCTTCACCCGAGTTCTCTCAAGCGCCTTAGTATTCTCTACCTGACCACCTGTGTCGGTTTGGGGTACGATTCCATATAATCTGAAGCTTAGAGGCTTTTCCTGGAAGTATGGCATCAGCAACTTCATCACC
>NZ_JBEOOB010000084.1:0-1425 GCF_040308685.1 Pseudoalteromonas sp. 20-MNA-CIBAN-0454
ATCACGTAAAGCCCAGTTGTACAACTGGTGATGGTGGACAAACAAATCCATCAGCGATTCTTCTTGAGAAACTGATGATTTCATTTTATATGTAACTTTACGGATTGCTTTTTTCATAACAACTAATTATATTTAGTTGTTATGAAAAAACAAGCCCTAAATACGCTGTATAACAGCGTTTATAATATTCACTATCATTTAGTCCTTGTAACTAAATATCGTCATCGCTGTATCACGCCAGAGGTTGCCGCGTACTTAGAATCTCAGTACAAAAGGTTGTTAAAATCTTGGGATTGTGAGCTTTTGGAGTGCAATGGTGAGCCAGATCACCTTCACCTTTTAATTTCTGCTAATCCCAAGATGCAACCAAGTAAAATGGTGAACAGTTTAAAAACTGCTACATCAAGACTTGTGCGAAAGGAGTTTTCCGAACACTTGGGTGAGTTTTACTGGAAGCCAGTTTTTTACAGCAGAAGTTATTGTCTGGTTAGTTGCGGAGGTGCACCACTTGAAATCGTGAAGCAATATTTAGCTCAGCAGGAAGGATTTGATTAAAGCCACCACTTCGTGGTGGTGCGCCTTTCACCACCACCTAAATTAACTCGCTTTGGCTCATTAGATTTAGATGGAGCACTTGGCGCTATTGGGTAGACTCTAGTGCTTCTTGAGGCTCTCCAGAATTGGCAGAAGGCGGTTGGTTAGCAGTTGTGACATTCAGTATGGTTATCTGAACCGAGTCTGTTGCAGACGCGCCATCGTCATCAGTTACAGTTAGTTCAAATATTAATTGCTCATCTGTAATTACCTCTGGAGCTTGAAAAGTCGCAGAACTGCTGTCAGCATTTTGCAGAGTGACTGATTCTCCACTGGTTTGTGTCCAACTATAACTAACAATGGTGCCATCAGGATCTGTCCCTGAACCCATCAATGTTACTTCTGAGTTTTCATTAACAGATTGATCTGTTCCTGCACTTGCAGAAGGAGGTTGGTTTTGAGGTTGTGGATTAATGTCCCCGTCCTCACTAGAGCTACCTCCACAAGCGCTTAACCCCAGGGCTCCCGCATGAGTGTTTAATTTTCAAACACTCTGCTGCTGAAACCAGCTTTTAAGACATCTTCCAAATAATCCGTTTTCATCCAGGCACGTTTTTGTTTTGCGGGGATGCTGCCTTTCGATGGCTCTGCTCTTAGCATATTTAAAGACCATTGCCGTAGTATTGACCAGTTTTCCGCCGCGTGATTCTGATAAATCTGGCAAGCATCTTCTTTCATGCTGACATCCAGCACCCAATGTAGGCTATTTTCAACGGCCCAATGAGCTCTAACCGCCTCGGCTAACTGTACTTCCTTCAGCTTGGCTGAACTGATGTAGTAACGATAAGTGAGTTCCGATTTTTTTCCTTTTACTTCCCGGTAACTTAGATT
>NZ_JBEOOB010000085.1:0-1359 GCF_040308685.1 Pseudoalteromonas sp. 20-MNA-CIBAN-0454
TACTTAGTTTGATACCTGCGACCCTCGCCATTCGTTATAAAGGGCGGCGATGCTCTTTTTCTTTCAACTGAGCTAATCACCCACATATAAAATAGGTATAACGCTTAATTAAATGCTTTAAACATTTAAACTGTAATTTGGTGGGTGATACTGGACTTGAACCAGTGACCCTCGCCTTGTAAGGGCGATGCTCTCCCAACTGAGCTAATCACCCAAATTACATTATTAACTATCAAGGGTGATAGTTAACACTGGACTTTAACCAGTGAACACTGCCTTTACTTATAAATAGCGGCGATGCTCTCTTTTTTCTAACTGAGCGAATCACCCATTTAGATTTTTGTAATATACACCATTTTAAAAATGGTGGGTCGTACTGGACTTGAACCAGTGACCCTCGCCTTGTAAGGGCGATGCTCTCCCAACTGAGCTAACGACCCATATTACATGCTACTACCTATACAGATAGTACTGGACTTTAACCAGTGAACTTCGCCATTACTTGTAAGTAGCGGTGATGCTCTCTTTTTGTAACTGAGCTAACGACCCATATTAAAATTTTAAAACGAGACTATTATATAATCATAGGTTTTATATGTGGTGGGTGATACTGGACTTGAACCAGTGACCCTCGCCTTGTAAGGGCGATGCTCTCCCAACTGAGCTAATCACCCACATATAAATTAAAACGCTACTATTAAAATAAATAGTACTGGATTTTAACCAGTGAACACAGCCTTTACTTGTAAATAGCGGCGATGCTCTCTTTTTTCTAACTGAGCTAATTACCCATTTAGATTCTTGTAATATACACCATTTTAAAAATGGTGGGTCGTACTGGACTTGAACCAGTGACCCTCGCCTTGTAAGGGCGATGCTCTCCCAACTGAGCTAACGACCCATATTACATGCTACTATCTATAGATAGTACTGGACTTTAACCAGTGAACTTCGCCATTACTTGTAAGTAGCGGTGATGTTCTCTTTTTGTAACTGAGCTAACGACCCATATTACAATTTTAAAACGAGACTATTATATAATCATAGGTTTTATATGTGGTGGGTGATACTGGACTTGAACCAGTGACCCTCGCCTTGTAAGGGCGATGCTCTCCCAACTGAGCTAATCACCCACATATAAATTAAAACGCTACTATTAAAATAAATAGTACTGGACTTTAACCAGTGAACTTCGCCGTTGCTTATTAGTAGCGGAGATGCTCTCTTTTTCTAACTGAGCTAATTACTCATATAGAAATTTAGATGTGAACACTTATAAAAAGTGGTGGGTGATACTGGACTTGAACCAGTGACCCTCGCCTTGTAAGGGCGATGCTCTCCCAACTGAGCTAATCACCC
>NZ_JBEOOB010000086.1:0-1327 GCF_040308685.1 Pseudoalteromonas sp. 20-MNA-CIBAN-0454
CTTATAGTTACTCCGTTCCATTAATTAATGTATTTACCTATCTCATTAATACATGGAATATGCTTCTGTTGATCACGAATATTTGAGCGGAAACAATCAATGTTTGTAACAAGACTTTCGGATCAACAGGAGTAATTTGTTTCAATACGCATACTCAGGGATTGTCGTAATGCCGACTATCTATAAGACTTGCGAGAAACACTATTAGCCTCTATTTATTCTTTCACTTTACCTCTAGGAGGCCCAAAATGGAAGCCTTTAACATCTCAGGTTTTGCTGCCCTTATCGGGATCGATTGGGCCGACCGTAAACATGATATTTGTGAAATAAACCGCGATACAAATACACAATATTTAAGTGTGATTTCCTCTGAGCCTAAGTCAATTAATGCATGGGCGCTTGAGTTAAAACAACGCTACAACGGCAGACCCGTTGCTGTCGCGTGTGAGCTAAAAAAAGGTCCACTTATATATGCACTCAGTAAATTTAAGCACATTATATTATTTGTGATTAACCCATCAAGTGTCGCTAAATACCGTGCAGCATTTTCGCACAGCGGGGCTAAAGATGATCCTACTGATGCGATTATTCAAGTTGAAATTCTACAACTTCACATGGATAAATTAACGGTTATTAGACCTGACTCAGAAGAAGTTAGGTGCCTTGCACAGCTTGTCGAATACAGACGTAAATTAGTACAAGATCGTGTTAATTTAACCAATAAAATAGCCACAACGCTAAAAAATTATTATCCCCACGTGATTGATTGGTTTAAAGAAAAGGACACTCAAATATTCTGTGACTTTTTACTGCGTTGGCCCTCTCTTACTCACGCTAAAAAAGCGAGAAAGCAAACACTACTCGACTTCTTTAATCAACATAACTCCCGCTACCCACTCGTTAATGAAAAGCGGATAAAAGAAATAAAGGATGCTGAAATTCTCACCGATGATATGGCCGTGATCACGCCAAACTTATTGCTTATTGAATGCCTCGTTCCTCAACTCAAACATTTAATGCAGGCAATAACCCGATTTGATGACGAAATTAAAACGCTTTATAAGCAACATAAAGATCGCGCTATTTTTGATAGTTTACCAGGTGCAGGACCACAATTAGCGCCTCGGTTATTAGCCGCTATGGGGTCAAATCGTGACCGTTATAAGTGCGCTGCTGACATACAAAAATACGCAGGCATTGCCCCTGTTACCGAGCGCAGTGGCAAGAAGGAATGGATACACTGGCGATATTCGTGCACTAAATTTTTAAGGCAAACATTTGTTGAATGGGCAGGATTATCTGTGCGTTATTCATTTTGGGCAAAAGC
>NZ_JBEOOB010000087.1:0-1234 GCF_040308685.1 Pseudoalteromonas sp. 20-MNA-CIBAN-0454
TGGGTGATACTGGACTTGAACCAGTGACCCTCGCCTTGTAAGGGCGATGCTCTCCCAACTGAGCTAATCACCCACATCTAAACAACAATACAATGCTGCGTTGTTGTGGGGCGCTATTATAGATAGAGTTGTAAATGTGTCAACACTTGAATGATAAAAATGTGCTGAGTGGGGGTTTTATAAACAACAAGTAATGTTTGGAGTTTGTTTTATCGACAAATCAATGCTTAGTGTTTAAATAAACGCCGTATTATCTGTTTAGGCTTAGATAGTTAATATCGAAAATCAAGAAAGTAATAAGCCAATCTATTTTAACTTAGTTGCTGTGGTGTGTTTATTGATCATAAAGTGCAGCTTATATAAAGTAATCACTTAAGTTATAAATTTACGTCGTGATTAAATCGCCTTTAAATTAAACCAATTTTAATCCGCAAAAAACCAATGCGATCTAATAGTGCGTAAAGTGGTTATTATGCCAAGGCATAAAGTAAGGATACGTCATTGAACGATGAACTAAATATGCCAAGTTGAATTTGCATATAAATGTATACCTTTTCTATGCTCAATAAAAATTAAAACAAGCAGAGCAGGGGTTATCTAATCATCCAGCCATAATTTATAATACACTCAAGGGGCTAATTTACTGTAAATTGCCCTTTTTAGCCTGCTTGGTAGCCAGTTTGTTGAAAAATAAACCATTTAAATAAAGCAGAACAAAAAACTGTTGACTTTATTTTGGGTGGTGCATAGAATGCGCCCCGCACTAAGCAATACACGACGTGTTTATCACAGCGTGTGTAAATAAGTTGGGGCTATAGCTCAGCTGGGAGAGCGCTTCGCTGGCAGTGAAGAGGTCTGCGGTTCGATCCCGCATAGCTCCACCAACTTATTAGTGTTTGTCCTAGGGTAGCAGTTTTCTGTGTCCCCATCGTCTAGAGGCCTAGGACACCGCCCTTTCACGGCGGTAACAGGGGTTCGAATCCCCTTGGGGACGCCATTTAGCTTTAATTAGTTAAAGGCGGTTTTACCGAGAAAATAGCGTCACAATTAAAGCTCGAGTCTTTACTTGTATTAAGCGCAATTACCTTAAAACTCAGGATGTGAGTTAAACTAATCAATTGTCCTAGTGACACAGAAAATGTTTCTGAGAAGATAAAGCCATTCGCCTCACAGGCTCGGTCTCATCTTACACAGAAATAGCAAATCAATGATTTGCAAACCAATTTCTGCGTCC
>NZ_JBEOOB010000088.1:0-1229 GCF_040308685.1 Pseudoalteromonas sp. 20-MNA-CIBAN-0454
ATGAACAACTCCCACTAAACGCTGCGCGTTTTGAAGGAGTTTCAAAAAGAAAGCCTAAGCTACCTTTTTAGGCTGGTTCCCAGCCTGAATACCTAACGCCCAGTTTAAGTTAACTTGCGCACTGGCTACATCGCGGGGCTTCTCACAACCACATTCGCATGAGTGCCAGCGGTCTGCTAAGGATTTCTTCTTCTTAGCTCCGCAGTCTGGGCAGGTTTGACTTGGCTTAACTTGCTTTGTTGGTACTTCAACAAATTCGCTACTAGCTTCTTCCGCTTTGTATCGCAGTAAATTAAGAGTCATGGCTGGCGCGGTGTTCAGAATTTCCCGATTCAGACCAGCCTTTTGTTTCACCATTTTTCCGTTTTTCTCGACAGTACCTTTGGCACTACGAGTCATGTTCTTAACGGTGAGTTTTTCGGTGGCGATCAATGCCGCCACTTCAACTAATTTTGCAGTTTCTTTATGAGTAAAATCGAGTCTTTGACGGGCGATTTTCTGGTGGAGTTTGGCAATTTGATGCTTTAATTTTCGCTGGGTGCGAGTGCCTTTTTTCGCTAACGCGAGGTCACGTTGTAAAGAGGTTAATCGCTCTTTGCTGTTTCTGAGGTAACGGGGGTTTTCGACTTGCTCAAAATTACCATCCTGATCGATAGTCGAAAAGTAATGAGAAACACCCCAATCCAAGCCAACAGCTTTAGTGCCACAGTTTCTCTCAATGGTGTCATACTCCATTGAAACTGAAATGAACCACTCACCATTCTTTCGGATGATTTCGGCAGTTTTCGGCTTGCCTCCTGTGTTTCTAGCTTTACCTCGGATCTTAACGATACCAACATCAGCCAAATAAACAGCACCATGCTTTTTTTCTTTCAGGTTGAGCTTCCAACCATCACCATGAGCCTTGTAGCCCCAACCTTTAAAGCGTTGAAATGGTTTAAAACGTGGGAATCCAGCTTTCTTATCACCTTTTTTGAGCCGTCTAAAAAAACCGTCAAAAGCCAGTGCAACACGTTTTAATGTGACTTGCTCACTCTGAGCATTAGCATTGAAAATGCCATGCGCTTTACGATTATTACGCCACAGAGTGTTGATTTTGCACTGTTCGTGAAAGTTAAGACTGTAATTAGAATCACGATATGTTTCGATGCGATCACGTAAAGCCCAGTTGTACAACTGGTGATGGTGGACAAACAAATCCATCAGCGATTCTTCTTGAGAAACTGATG
>NZ_JBEOOB010000089.1:0-1040 GCF_040308685.1 Pseudoalteromonas sp. 20-MNA-CIBAN-0454
TTTGAATACGTTTTAGCTAAACTTAACACCCCTAAACAGGTGCGATAAGCTTGCTCTGGATGACGTTTGCTATTAAGCAATAATTCAACGACTTGATGAGTATAATCACCGATACTCAATGCCCATGAGCGTAAATTTATCGGTGACTGCTCATGCTGTTTTTGATGCGCCTTTGGCATATGATGTGTCTGTGTCGTATGTCCGCCTAAACGGTTTGAGCGAGGATGCTGTGCTATTAAAGTGCCGTCATAATAAAGCTGCACGAGTTGATTGGATATGTGTGCGCGTAATTGTTTTTTAACCCACAGATAAGGCACGCTGTAGTAATGTTTTTCTATTTCAACATGGTAATCAATATGCACACGTACTGTTTTGATTTGTGTATATTGATAGGGCTTTTCAGGCAATGGCTTTAATGCGTTTTTATCCACCATATCAAATAGCTGTTTGCGTGATTGTTGATATTGCTTCATCACCTTATTGTTCATCATATCTAGTAGCTTTGCTATTTCATGATTGAGTTGCGCTAAGCTGTGGAAGGTTTGGTTACGTAAGCGTGCCATGATCCAACGCTCAACAATTTGTACGCCGACTTCAGCCTTCGATTTATCTTTGGGTTTATAAGGTCTAGCCGGAATGACAGCAACGTTAAAGTACTCGGCTAACTGGTGGTACGTCGGATTTAAATCAGGCTCGTAGCGACAGGTTTTACTGACAGCACTTCTGAGATTATCGGGAATAACAACGTCAGGAACGCCGCCTAAAAATTCAAAGCAACGCGCATGACTCATTACCCAATCTTCAAGTTGCTGACTATACGTTGCTTCAGCATAGGTATAATTTGATGCACCTAGCACAGCAACGAATATCTGAGCAGTGCGCTTTTCTTGTGTCGTCGGACAAGTAATGGTAATTGTGGGGCCACAATAATCCACAAACAGCTTTTCACCCCCTTTATGCTGCTGACGCATTGAGAGTCGCTGGGTACCTAACCATTGTTTATAAGCTCGGCAGAAGTGACTGTAGCTGTAATAAGGCTC
>NZ_JBEOOB010000090.1:0-946 GCF_040308685.1 Pseudoalteromonas sp. 20-MNA-CIBAN-0454
GCAGGGCGAGATCGCGAACGTTTTTTAAACAATAAACGATCAGTTTGACGATCTGATCTAGTTGTGATCATATACTCCTTTTTTGGGAGCATGCCATGTACCTTGAACTCTTTACTACACACTTTGACACCATCATCGACAACCGTCAGTCTGCAAAAGTTACCTATCCTTTATCTGATGTTTTATTCGTGACCTTATGTGGCGTGATTGCAGGCGCAGAGGGATGGTCGGAGATCCATGATTATGCTAAAGGTCATCACGAGTGGTTTCAGAAACAAGGTTTTTTAAGTGATGGCGTCCCGGTAGATGACACGATAGCGCGTATTATTTCCAAAATTGCTCCGGAACAATTCAGGCAATGTTTTATCGACTGGATGCAAGCGGTGCACAAGCTAACGCAGGGAGAAGTGATTGCCATAGATGGCAAAACGCTACGTAGCTCTTATGCACCAGAAGACAGAAAATCGACCATCCATATGGTGAACGCCTTTGCTTGTGCGAACAAAGTGGTGTTGGGGCAGCTGAAGACCGTGGAAAAATCGAATGAAATCACAGCCATCCCAGAGCTGATTCGATTGCTGGATATTGAAGGCGCCCTGGTTTCAATAGATGCGATGGGATGTCAAACGGCGATAGCAGAGCAAGTGATAGAGGGGAATGGGGATTATCTGTTGGCGCTTAAGGCAAACCAGGGAACGTTATACAACGCAGTAGAAGCGTTATTTGCCGGGCAACGAAGTCGCCCTCTTGATGGGATTGTCATAGAAAAGAACCGAGGCCGAATAGAAGCAAGAAGTTACCATGTAAAAGACGCCAGCGAACTGAAGGGAAACTTTAGTAAATGGGTTGGTCTGCAAACCGTTGGAATGAATCTAAGTTACCGGGAAGTAAAAGGAAAAAAATCGGAACTCACTTATCGTTACTACATCAGTTCAGCCAAGCTGAA
>NZ_JBEOOB010000091.1:0-882 GCF_040308685.1 Pseudoalteromonas sp. 20-MNA-CIBAN-0454
TAGGGGCTGTTGATCTTTGTAGTACATATATCAATCAGCCCACATTGGTAGCCACATCATAGTAAATGCTAAAGCGAGCATTGAATGATAATTTCGTTCAAGCTTTTCATACCGCGTGGCTATCCCTCTATATTGCTTAATACGGCCAAATGCATTCTCAACCAAGTGCCGATATTTGTACATGCACCAGTCAATATCTTCATTGCCTACTAAACTGTTGCCCTTACGTGGAATAACGGGTGTAGCGTTATTATCACGAACAAACGCTCTCAGTTTTTCACTGTCGTAGCCTTTATCTGCGACAACCATATTACTTGTTGGGCAATTAGCTACGAGTGACTCTGCATGGACGATATCATGCGTATTTCCACAGGATAATTCATAATAAACAGGCAACCCTCCGCTATCGACTGCAAGATGAATTTTCGTAGAATTTCCACCTCGGCTCTTTCCAATTGATTCATTGTCAGCAGTTCTTGCACCGCAACTATGTTGATGAGCCCTGACAATACTGCCATCAATGAAGACCCAATCCATGTCCGCATCACGAGATAATGCGCGAAACAGTTCATTCAAAATCCCTTTTTTGGACCATAAATTAAACCGTCTGTAGATAGCACTCCAACGGCCAAAATCAGAAGGTAAATCTCGCCATGGAATACCTGTGCGCATCTTATACAGTATGCCTTCGAGCGTTTTTCTATGGTCGGGCTTATTATAAATTCGACCACTTAAGTACATTACTTTTGATAAGACATTCCATGTCCCGTCTGTTAACATTAATCTTGGCATGTAGGTTCGGTGTAAAGTTTTCTGGCGAATTCAATTATACCTTATCTTCATGCTGTTTGTTTTTCATACCACAAAGATCAACACGCCCTA
>NZ_JBEOOB010000092.1:0-830 GCF_040308685.1 Pseudoalteromonas sp. 20-MNA-CIBAN-0454
CTGCTGTACCGAACCTTATCAGATCAACCGGCCAAGATAATTGTCGCTAGACCGGCCACCGTAATTGTCGCTTAATATTTCGCTCCTGCACGGGCGTTAGCAATGACTGCAATTGGCACTTTCTAGCCATTCGACAACATAAAATGCTGATAATAAATTGGCAAGATATTTTACTGTGTCGGATGGCGCTTCGCTTATCCGACCTACACTTGGCACTGCGGTAATTGAAAACTGCTTGTTTGCGTATTAAATGAACGTATAAGTAACTGGCAACGCGGTAAGTCTGGCTGTTTCTAGTAAACTCATCATTTTTGTCGGATGGCGTGGCTTCGCCACTTATCCGACCTACCCCGTACCGTACCGTCAAAAGGTAGGTTGGTTAAGCCGAAGGCGCCACCCAACAGAGTTTCAGGTTAACGGCTTGAAGGGCTGCTAATGGCACTTTCCAGCCACTCGACAACATAAAATGTTGATAATAATTGGCAAGATATTTTACTGTGTCGGATGGCGCTTCGCTTATCCGACCTACAATTGGCACTGCGGGCTAATTTTTAATTGAAAACTACTTGTTTACGTATTACGTGAACGTATAAGTAACTGGCAGTGCAAACGTAAGCTATCCATATTTTCACAAATCTACCCGCTAATGGGTGCTATTTTGCTACTTACAAACCAAATACCCACCTTTAAATGCCATTTATGGGATTTACTGTGCCGTTTATGCTTATTTATAAAATCAATTAAGGTCAATATACTAGGGCGTGTTGATCTTTGTGGTATGAAAAACAAACAGCATGAAGATAAGGTATAATTGAATTCGCCAGAAAACT
>NZ_JBEOOB010000093.1:0-804 GCF_040308685.1 Pseudoalteromonas sp. 20-MNA-CIBAN-0454
TAATGCCAGTCAGTTAACACTGACTGGCTTTTTTTTATACGGATATTTAGATGGTTTCTTTTTCACACATCGTGGAAAGCGGCGCTCATGACGCCTTGTCGGTAACTGAAATAGCGTCAGCGTTTCTAATAAATGCTCATAGTGTTTTGGTAAATTTCCCGGACTGGTCAGTGGGATAGTTAACAGAAATACGTTGATATGCCTTGAACAATGAGAAAAACTCAGTTGATTTGGCCATACTTCCAGTAACTCTGCGGCCTCACGCATGGCTATTCTTATAATATTGTAGGCAATTAGTAACCCCCACAACTCTTGCCTTATCATATCCGGCCTTTTTGAGCGTAGGATATAGTTTGAGTGCAGCATCGTTTGTTTTATTTCTCGATATCCTATTTCTATTTCCCAGCGATGCATGTACAAATCAGCTATTTCTTTTGATGGGTAACGCATTACATCAAGCATTGATGTAAGAATCTGATACTGCTTATTATTATGCGTGTAAGTAAGCAGCCGAGCTTCTAAAAACTCTGGCAAGTCAGTAAACTTTTTTCGCGCTTGGGGCGATGTTTTAAGACGCACTAACTGGTCATTTTTACTGATTTTCTTTATGGTATCAACCGTTAAGCCTTTTCTGACAGGTATCATCCAGTGTCTTTCAGTCCCTGCTTGATGCCAACGATGCAAAAGCCCTAATGAATAATAACCGCGATCAAATAAGGTTAATGAATTATCCGGTGTGCCTTCAATGAGTTCTTCAGCGAGTGTCATTTCCCCTTGATGCTGCCCGTTAAAAGCACAATTAAT
>NZ_JBEOOB010000094.1:0-801 GCF_040308685.1 Pseudoalteromonas sp. 20-MNA-CIBAN-0454
TCTGGCATTTTAATAGCATGACACATGGGAAAGATCGTTCAAGTAAAAAAAACGATCTGGTTAATTTACATCACTGATAACCCTGATAAAGTTGAGTGGCGGGTTTTATTATTTACCGGTAAGCCAGATAATAACCATTGTAACTGCCGTTGTTCAATCCCCATGGCTACGTGTGCTTGAGCATGATTTGGCCATTGAAATCGTCCTTGCTCTAAGCGACGATAATAAAGCCAAAAACCATTGGTATCCCAAAACAAAATTTTTAATTTATCGCGTTGTTTATTACAAAAAACGAACCACGCTTGGCTTAAAGGATCGAGAGATAGGGTATCGCTGACAATAATACTTAACCCATTGATTGATTTTCGCATGTCGGTGAATCCCGTGACCAAGTAAACTTGGTGTGTGCAAGGTGTCACAGTACGCTCAATAATTTGGCGAGTGCTTGGTGCGCTAATGTCGACTCGAAGTCTATTTGATAGCCGTTTGGTGTGGTGAGTTTAATGATTGAAGGGTGTGTAAAGGCTTGCTCATGAATAACAAACGGGATCACCTGTTGCTTTTTAACCCTTATCGTTTCGTCAGAAAGGCGTTTACGCCAAACATAGAAAGTCGATGCGTTAATGTTGTTATCATGACAAAATTGAATGATGGCTAAACCACTCGATTTTTGCTGCTCAAAAATGCCTTGCCAGTGTTTTATTTTTTGCTGTTTATTCATAATTACCTCAGGTTAATATGCTGAGTAAATTATGCATAGGTAGCATTAATATTGGTATGTGGGTTTAATTGCGCGCTTAC
>NZ_JBEOOB010000095.1:0-697 GCF_040308685.1 Pseudoalteromonas sp. 20-MNA-CIBAN-0454
CTTAATAGCAAACGTCATCCAGAGCAAGCTTATCGCACCTGTTTAGGGGTGTTAAGTTTAGCTAAAACGTATTCAAAAGAACGCCTCGAGCGAGCATGTTACCGAGCAATTTGCATGAATACGACCACACACAGATCTATTAAGCAAATGCTGCAAAAAGGGTTAGACCAACAACCATTACCCACACTCCAAACAGAGCCAGAAAAGCCAATTACACACAGCAACATACGTGGCACAGATTACTACCATTAAGGAATGCAAACATGATAGAAACAATTAATCAGCAACTTCAATTGCTCAAGTTATCGGGTATAAAGCAAGCACTCAAGCAGCAGCTTGAACAGCCAAACCTATACCAAGAACAAAGCTTTATAGAGCGCGTCAGTTTATTGCTAACGCATGAAATTGATACGCGTGACCAAAGAAAAATAGAGCGATTGGTGCGACAAGCAAAATTCCGTGTACCGGGTCAGTTAAATCAACTCATTTACTCGCCGAAGCGTAATCTAGATAAAGCACAAATACGCGGCCTCAGCCAAAGCACCTGGCTGAGTTTACATCAGAATATATTAATTACAGGCGCCACAGGCTGTGGCAAAACCTACCTCGCGTGTGCCTTGGGTCACGAGCACTGTTTACAAGGAAAAAGTGTCTTCTATATTCGATTAAAAGAATTACTTGAAAGTCTATTTCTAGC
>NZ_JBEOOB010000096.1:0-673 GCF_040308685.1 Pseudoalteromonas sp. 20-MNA-CIBAN-0454
CCGAGAAAACCCATTGATCGACGCGAAGCGGCGTCGGTGGGATGAATCGGAATAACTAGCCCTGTTCTTGATGAGAATGGTAGTGCAGTGTGATTTAGTCTCATATTCCATCTTGATAACTCATTTCCATACAGTAGTCTATACAGTATATGAAAAAGACGCTTAGATACAACTACAGGCTAAACCCTACGCCAGAGCAAGAAGCTAAACTCGTTGAATTTGGCGCGACAGCGCGTGGCATTTGGAACTTATTACTGTCTGAAAATATGCGTCGATATGGGTTCGATAAAACATTCTTGTTCTACAATGATATGGCCTCGCTTCTTAAGGAAATAAAGCCTTTTGAAGAGTTTACGTGGATTAAGTCTTTTGACTCGGCAGCAGCTCAGCAAGTTGCTCGTGATTTAGAAACGGCAATGAAAAATGCGTTTTCTAAGGGGCGCTTACAACGTTTCCCAAAACACAAGATTTCATACAAAAAGAAAAAGCTTCACAATGACAGTTTTCGAGCGGTCAATAACTCGAACTGTATCCGCATTGAAAATGGCACTATCAGTATTCCAAAAGTTGGTAAAGTGCCTATCATTTTACATCGCGAACTGGCTAGCAAAATCAAAACGGTAACTGTTCAGTTTCGCCACGGTAAATGGGAATGCAGTATTACTCAAGAAGT
>NZ_JBEOOB010000097.1:0-651 GCF_040308685.1 Pseudoalteromonas sp. 20-MNA-CIBAN-0454
TGCTATTAAAATGCCAGACACTATTCTCATCACCGAACTACAAAATCAGCTTGCACTTATGCAGGCTAAGCTTGATGGCTTAGAAAAAGATAAAATTTCACTGCAAGAAGATAAGGTTGAAATGCAATCGCGGATTGACCACTTGCTTGCTGAGCTTAAGTTAAGTAAATCGCAAAAATACGGCAAGAAAAGTGAAAAAGCCCCGCGAGGTACCTTCAACGAAGCTGAGCAGCATAAACCCACAGAGCCGCCTAAACATCATAAAAAAGGTAAACAAACATTAGCGGCGCATTTTGAGCGTGAAGAAGTTGAGCACAGGTTAACGGTACTTGATTGCCCATGCTGTGGTGAACAACTGCACCATTGCGGTAGTCAAGACAGCGAGCAAGTGAAAATTATTCCAGCGAAAGTCAGTGTCATTAAGCACAAGCAATTTAAATATGCTTGCAGACATTGCGAGCACGAACAATTGACCAGTAAAATTATCACCGCGCCTAAACCCAAGCAGCCTATTCCTGGCAGCATTGCGAGTCCAGAAGCGTTATCGGCGGTTGTTACGGGCAAATACTGCGATGCCTTACCGCTTTATCGTTTCGTTGACATACTGGGCCGTGGCGGCCTTGAACTATCGCGCGGAACATTAGCTAATTG
>NZ_JBEOOB010000098.1:0-631 GCF_040308685.1 Pseudoalteromonas sp. 20-MNA-CIBAN-0454
TGCCAGCCTGAGCCCGATATCGACAGCTTGTTACCCTGGAATTTTAAAACATAGGTGTAGTTCGCTAGACGCTCACGCATCTGCTGCGGTAGTCGCTGCTGTTTCAGCATGCTTTAGTTACTTCCTTTCTAAACGTATATACGATGAGATTAAGTCGGATGAAACGTTAATAGCAGGACGCTTGCATCAGGTGGGGCTTTCTGAAAAAGCTCATAATGACCCCTTAGTACGCACAGCACTTTTCAATAAATCTGCTCGAAAAGTATTTGTAACAACCGTAAAAGTATATGATCAAGATAATCAGCAAATTCCAGTAACGTGGTCAAACTCAATTTCTAAGGACGGAAATATTGAAGATCCAACTGGGTTGCTTGGAATCGTAAATACAGAGAATCTGTATATTAGGAGAAACGATGGTTCCGAATTTAGAGATGTATCAGTAAAAATTACTCACTCATTTTCCCTTAATGAATTAGTTCTAAAGTTCGATCCTTATCAAGGGTGGTGGCAATAATGCATAACAAGCGTGTTAATTCGACGCATTTACGTTTCGCTATCTAGCGTCAATTAACTTGGCCGGTTCCGCGTCAATTATCTTGGCCGGTTGACACCGAATTTTATTTGCTCTTAT
>NZ_JBEOOB010000099.1:0-625 GCF_040308685.1 Pseudoalteromonas sp. 20-MNA-CIBAN-0454
GTAAGCGAATCACTTAAAGTGCGTCGTAGTCCGGATTGGAGTCTGCAACTCGACTCCATGAAGTCGGAATCGCTAGTAATCGCGTATCAGAATGACGCGGTGAATACGTTCCCGGGCCTTGTACACACCGCCCGTCACACCATGGGAGTGGGTTGCTCCAGAAGTAGATAGTCTAACCCTCGGGAGGACGTTTACCACGGAGTGATTCATGACTGGGGTGAAGTCGTAACAAGGTAGCCCTAGGGGAACCTGGGGCTGGATCACCTCCTTATACGATTTAGAACTTATTTGTTCGTAGTGTCCACACAGATGATTGTTAATTAGTGCTTGTCCCTTTGGGATAACTAATTAATATGCTCTTTAAAAATTTGGAAAAGCTGATAATAAAATTCTGATGAATAACATTGTTATTTATCAAGAGTTTTCAAAAGTAAAAAAAGAATGGTAGCAGTACCATTCAGTGCCATTTAGTTAACTCTTATGAGTTGATTGATTGGTATCTACTTTAGTATTCAATATTGACTTCTGGCGAAGTTAAACTGTCACACAACAAAGACCCGTTTGGGTTGTATGGTTAAGTGACTAAGCGTACACGGTGGATGCCTTGGCAGTTGGAGGCGATGAA
>NZ_JBEOOB010000100.1:0-604 GCF_040308685.1 Pseudoalteromonas sp. 20-MNA-CIBAN-0454
CTTCCACTTCATTGAATAACTCGCCTTGCCCGGCAAAGCCTTCAGCACTTTTGCCGAATTGTTTTTGTTGGGCCAAGCTCCAGCGCTCTTCCAATGCCGCAATCTGGGCATCCTTCTGCGCTAACAGTTTTTCAAGTTCAGCAATGCGCTGTTTAAGGGCGAGTTCATTTTTCATGACGCCTATTTTAAGGCATCATCAAAGGCTTTGCAGTGCTAACTGAACTCACTTTGATGATCATCAATCGATCGCAAATATTAAAGCATTTGCTTACCTGCGACATCAATTTTACTGTGTCCAATCACATCATAACCCGATAATAACCAGTGTAATTGCTGCTCGCTTAAGGTCATGGTGGGTGACATGAGTTTGGGCCATTTGAACTTATGCTTATCTAATCGCTTATACCACAGTGCAAAACCGGTGTTATCCCAGTAAAGCAGTTTGAGTTTGTCACGGCCTTTATTACAAAACACAAATAGCGCACCACTGAGCACGGGTAGTTCAAGCTCTGCTTCCACCAACGCCGCCAGACCATTAATTGATTTTCGAAAATCAACGGCATCGGCACATAAATAGACGGTGGGTACATCAACGAACATCCTC
>NZ_JBEOOB010000101.1:0-588 GCF_040308685.1 Pseudoalteromonas sp. 20-MNA-CIBAN-0454
TGGGCACACGCTAGACGCAAATATAACGATGCCTTAAAAGCAGAGTCGAAAAACAAAGGTCGAGCGCATAAAGCCATCAGCTTTATCAGCCAATTATATAAACTGGAAACCCACGCTAAAAACAAACAGTTATCTCCTCAAGCGCGGTATCAGTTACGACAAGAAAAAGCCTTACCCATATTAATGCACTTTAAAGCGTGGCTTGATGAAGCCGAAGGTAAAGTAACGGCGGGGAGTTATATTGGCAAAGCGATAAAATACACGCTTAATCAATGGCCGAAATTAATGCGGTATAGTGAAGATGGCGAACTAGGGATTGATAATAATATTACTGAGCGAGATATTCGGCCGTTTACCACTGGTAGAAAAAACTGGCTATTCTCAAAATCGGTTAATGGTGCTCAGGCCAGCGCGATACTTTATAGTATTGTGATGACCTGCCGTGCCAATGACATCAATCCTTATTACTACTTTGTGCATTTATTTAAAACGTTGCCGAATCGAGATGAGGGTGATGATGATTTTACCGACCTAATGCCGTGGAATGTGCAGCTAGACTTCGATTATAGCTAAGCGCACTGCTTAAAT
>NZ_JBEOOB010000102.1:0-548 GCF_040308685.1 Pseudoalteromonas sp. 20-MNA-CIBAN-0454
CCTGAGTTCCCTTGGCTTAATGATGTTTCTAGCGTTCCTTTGCAGCAAGCAATCAGAAACCAACAAACTGCTTTTAAGAACTTCTTTGAGGGTCGAGCTAAATACCCAACTTTCAAAAAGAAGCGCTCGAAACAAAGCGCACAACTAACCAAAGCAGCATTCAGATATACTGATGGTCAGTTGTTCATGGCTAAATCTAAGCAACCTATAAATGTTCGTTGGTCGCGAGAGCTGCCTAGCGAACCAACCACCATTACAATTAGCAAAGACAGTGCGGGTCGCTACTTTGTATCTTGTCTGTGTCGCTTCGAGCCAAAACCACTATCGATTAGTAAAAATACAGTCGGTATTGATTTAGGTTTGACTGACCTTGTTATTGCCTCCAACGGTTTCAAGTCTGGAAATCCCCGTCACACCAAGCGTTACGCTAGTAAACTAGCTAAGACTCAACGTGTGCTATCGAAGAAGAAGAAAGGTTCTTCTAACTTCCACAAAGCCAGAAAGAAAGTCGCTCGCGTTCAAGCAAAGATTGCTGATTGTCGTCACGA
>NZ_JBEOOB010000103.1:0-540 GCF_040308685.1 Pseudoalteromonas sp. 20-MNA-CIBAN-0454
CAATAATACTCGCAACAGTTATAATTTCATTGTCACTTGATTGAGGGTGTAGTGCAGCATACTGTGCCAGCATTGTTCCTGTGCAGTAATCACCAGTTTGTTGTAGTGAAAATCGAGCAAGTTCTTCAATATTAAACGTGTTTTTCATTATATTACTTCGATAAAGATTAAGGTTAATCCATCATCGGACTTAGCTATTATGAAGTTAAGTTGAATAATCCGTTTCAAGCCGCGCATGATAGCACGATGAAAATTTAAGTCATTTAAAAAAAGGTGTAATTTGCGACTTTGTTAACATAAAGACTGTTGTTTTAGGATTTTATAAGGGTGCATAGTATCAATTTGAGACAATGCCACTTAAATTATTGTCATTGGTGCGCGTTTGTCGTGCTATAATCGTATAAAGTTTATTTAATTTTAATTGACTGATACAGGTATACGTAAAGTGGACATTTCAAGCGCGCGGCCAGAAGAACATTATATAAGAAAAATGGACGAGGAAAGCCAAAAGGAGTGGATCAAAGACATTATAGATCGAAT
>NZ_JBEOOB010000104.1:0-536 GCF_040308685.1 Pseudoalteromonas sp. 20-MNA-CIBAN-0454
AAAGAGTGGGAAGATAAGATTGTTGAGCTTGCAAACGCACTTGATTCTTACATTCCAGAGCCAGAGCGTGACATCGATAAAGCATTCATCATGCCTATCGAAGACGTTTTCTCAATCCAAGGCCGTGGTACTGTTGTAACTGGTCGTGTTGAAGCTGGTATTATCCGCATCAACGACGAGATTGAAATTGTTGGTATCCGTGATACAACTAAGTCAATCTGTACTGGTGTTGAAATGTTCCGTAAACTGCTTGACGAAGGTCGTGCTGGTGAGAACATTGGTGCACTTTTACGTGGTACTAAGCGTGAAGACGTTGAACGTGGTCAAGTACTAGCTAAGCCTGGTTCAATCAAGCCACACACTACTTTTGAATCAGAAGTATACGTACTTTCAAAAGATGAAGGTGGTCGTCATACTCCATTCTTCAAAGGTTACCGTCCACAGTTCTACTTCCGTACAACTGACGTAACTGGTGACGTACAGTTACCAGAAGGCGTAGAAATGGTAATGCCTGGTGATAACGTTAAGATGACAGT
>NZ_JBEOOB010000105.1:0-527 GCF_040308685.1 Pseudoalteromonas sp. 20-MNA-CIBAN-0454
ATCACAGGCCCTTGCGGTAGCGGTAAAACCTATATCACTTGTGCGCTTGCGCATACAGGATGCATGAAAGGCTACAGCGTTAAATATTACCGACTCTCAAGGTTGATGCTTGCGCTGACACAAGCCAAAGCAGATGGCACTTACAGTCGAATGTTACAGTCACTCGCTAAGATCGACTTACTCGTTTTAGATGATTGGGGGCTTGAGCCACTTAAAGCGGCACAACGAAATGACTTAATGGAGATCATGGATGATAGGCACGGCAGTTCATCAACCGCCATCATCAGTCAATTACCCACCGAAGAATGGCATCAATCCATCGGCGATAATACCTTAGCCGATGCCATTTTAGATCGACTAATGCACAATGCTCATCGGATAAAATTAAAGGGGGAGTCTATGAGAAAAATTCAATCTAAAATTGACCATCGTGAACACTTAGGTTAAAAATGTCATGAACCCAATGCGTGGAATTTAAGTGTTCACGATAAAACCGGAATCGGTGTTCACCATCACCGGAATACGCA
>NZ_JBEOOB010000106.1:0-499 GCF_040308685.1 Pseudoalteromonas sp. 20-MNA-CIBAN-0454
CCAGACCATTAATTGATTTTCGAAAATCAACGGCATCGGCACATAAATAGACGGTGGGTACATCAACGAACATCCTCATACCGTTAGCCCTTTAATAATGGCAACGATATCGGCCGTCGCTAAATCGATAGGAAACGTGAGTTGGCCGGTTAGCGTATCAAACTGCAGCGTATTTTGACGAGTTTGCGCGCAGACTTCAGTAGTTTGTTTTACCTGGACAAAACGTGATGATGTAAGGCACTGCGTGTGCACTGGCAAGGTGGAATTAGGCTGGTCTTTTGCCAGTAAAGCACGTTGTTTATAATAAGTCGTAATAGCGACATTATGGTGTTGGCAGAATTCAATATTAGTACCACTAAACGTACTGCGTTTCAGCAAAAGCTGCTGCCACTGTGCGCTTGTTCTGTAAGTTTTCATCACCTGCTCCGAATTTATCATTGAGCAGGTATTTTTAGATAATCAGAACATCGATGCTAGGTGTGGTTCGCTAGACGCTTAC
>NZ_JBEOOB010000107.1:0-499 GCF_040308685.1 Pseudoalteromonas sp. 20-MNA-CIBAN-0454
GAAGTAGCCTAGCATTAAAAATCTAGGCTGTAGAAGCCCATTGATCGACACGTAGTGGCGTCGGTGGGTAGTTCACTCATCTTAAAGCAATGCTAGATAATTTGTGGTTTGTATTTCGTACTAATTTATAGCTAATAAACTAAAGGGGAAATCATTATGCCCGCATTAAAAAGTAATGTGCTCGCTCAGAGTCCAAGTAATCTGCTGATGGAAGAGGGGTATTGAGAAGCTAGCCAGCGGTATATTTATAATCCACACTCATTTGGCCTAGATACTAGAGAGTTGTTCTTTCAGAAAGGTAGAATTATCGTTATCGAAGGTCAAGAAGATGTTCTTTTATCATTTGAGCCGAAAAACTCCGTCCTTTGTCGGGGATGTAAGGTTTTAGCGCAACGCGCTAACAATAGAGCTTGAATCTTACGAAAACACTGTGTATCTTGTAAGGCATGAAAGAGATAGCGGTTAAACAACGGTTCTACCCAACACCTGAGCAAGTAAC
>NZ_JBEOOB010000108.1:0-494 GCF_040308685.1 Pseudoalteromonas sp. 20-MNA-CIBAN-0454
TTTCGTACACATGATACGCCAGAGAATAAAGACGTATTTGGGTGTGGCTCAACCCAGTATGGTGAAAATACCTATCCGCAAATTCGAATGGTATGCCACATGGAGCTAACGAGCCATCAACTCATTAATTGTACTTTTAACGGGCAACATCAAGGGGAAATGACACTCGCTGAAGAGCTCATTGAAGGTACACCGGATAACTCATTAACCTTATTTGATCGCGGTCATTATTCATTAGGGCTTTTGCATCGTTGGCATCAAGCAGGGACTGAAAGGCACTGGATGATACCTGTCAGAAAAGGCTTAACGGTTGATACCATAAAGAAAATGAGTAAAAATGACCAGTTAGTGCGTCTTAAAACATCGCCACAAGCGCGAAAAAAGTTTACTGACTTGCCAGAGTTTATAGAAGCTCGTCTGCTTACTTACACGCATAATAATAAGCAGTATCAGATTCTTACATCAATGCTTGATGTAATGCGTTACCCATCAAA
>NZ_JBEOOB010000109.1:0-476 GCF_040308685.1 Pseudoalteromonas sp. 20-MNA-CIBAN-0454
GGTCACGAGCACTGTTTACAAGGAAAAAGTGTCTTCTATATTCGATTAAAAGAATTACTTGAAAGTCTATTTCTAGCACAGGCCGATGGCAGTTATCGAAAATTATTGGGTAAACTCATTAAATACGACTTACTTATTTTAGACGATTGGGGGCTAGAGCCACTCAGTGCTCAGCAACGAAGCGACTTACTTGAATTAATCGATGCTAGATATGGTTATAAATCACACATCATCATTAGTCAGTTACCACAGGAAAATTGGCACCAAATGATCGGCGAATCAACGCACGCTGATGCTATTTTAGATAGGCTGATTCATGGTGCAATTAAGTTGAATTTAAAAGGAGAATCGATACGAAAACAGTTAAATGAATTGACTGATGATGATCAGTTAAGTTAATTTAAAAATGGCTCTACAAAATGATAAATCAAGCGATCAAAGCTGATGAGAATCGGTGATCAAAGTCATGAGAATAC
>NZ_JBEOOB010000110.1:0-467 GCF_040308685.1 Pseudoalteromonas sp. 20-MNA-CIBAN-0454
ACGTCGGTGTGAGGTGGCAGATGAACCCGTAGTAGTGAGTAAGGCTAGGCCGATGAAAGCCAGTAATGGTGTGGAGGACAAAACCAAGCCGACTATCAACAGAATGTTTGATAGGGTCAATTTTAATCAAAAGTTTTAATTGATTGCGAAGGGGGGAAGTATTCTTTAAGTGTATGAAAATCAGGAGTATCGACGTATAGGCTCACATGTATTTCGACGGAAATAGGCAAGAGATGACGGCTAAGCAGGAATGTGGACGCTGAGAACTGAAGGCCGAGCATGGGAGTAATGAGCGACCACTTAGGCAGATTGCCATTCGGCTAGCACACCTAATGTCCTCATGAAGAACACCACTATACATCAATGTGAAACGACAGACATACCGTAAGCAAAGGCAATTGATGACAGTTTACTACAGCTTGTATGGGCAATTATTAGATATTAATAACCTGTACAAGGGATTCAAA
>NZ_JBEOOB010000111.1:0-465 GCF_040308685.1 Pseudoalteromonas sp. 20-MNA-CIBAN-0454
GGCCTTTTTAAGGTAATTAGCCACAGTACCAGGTGAAATATTTAAACTTCTGGCAATCTCTCGATGGGATAATTGTGTTGAGTACTTCAGCCGTAAAATGGAATGTAATTTACTCATAGATACAGGTCTTGTTGTCTTTGTTGTTATCCTCATCAAACGATTCAGATAACGGTTTACACACCTACAAAAATGATAAAACGCGAACTCGGTTACGAGTGGTATTAAGCTTTGAACGGCAAAATCATTAAGAGCATAAAAGTGATCATTTACAAGTGATTTTAGTGATCAAAGCTGGAGAGAATATGCAAATGAATAATAACCGCGATCAAATAAGGTTAATGAATTATCCGGTGTGCCTTCAATGAGTTCTTCAGCGAGTGTCATTTCCCCTTGATGCTGCCCGTTAAAAGCACAATTAATGAGTTGATGACTCGTTAGCTCCATGTGGCATACCATCCGAATTTG
>NZ_JBEOOB010000112.1:0-428 GCF_040308685.1 Pseudoalteromonas sp. 20-MNA-CIBAN-0454
GGATAGGTATTTTCACCATACTGGGTTGAGCCACACCCAAATACGTCTTTATTCTCTGGCGTATCATGTGTACGAAAGACAACCCCATCAACAGCTAATAGATTTAAGCCACAAAATGTATCAAAGTGGGCATGGTTATAATGCCGTGACGCCATCATCTTGAAGACCTGCTCGACAGCACCTTCACCTAAGCGTTGTCTCGCTTGAACCATGGCACTAGGGGCAACTAGTTTCCCTTTACCTGGTAAGGCGATGTCCATTTTAGAGGCTATATCCCAAACAGATTCATGACGAAATAAACTCATACCAATCACAGACCAAACGACAGCATCGAGTGGTAAACGACGTTTACGAACGGTGGCGACACCCGATTTTTCAAAAGCTTGGTTAAGTAATTCGGGATCTAATATGCCAGATAAGTTATCAAG
>NZ_JBEOOB010000113.1:0-411 GCF_040308685.1 Pseudoalteromonas sp. 20-MNA-CIBAN-0454
AGCGATACGCTATGAAACAGGAATCCCCCTCCTTTCCCGACTTGTCGGGCGCGAAGCGAGGTGGGGGAGGATGTCAATTCCAAATATTGCGGAATAGCTGGATCTTGATATATCGGCGTTATTTTTCGGCTGGGGAGCTGGGAAGTCCAGCCCCAAAACAAGTTAGGGGAAATACTCTAAATAATTTTCCAAAATCACTATGTCACTACAGTTCGTAATAGGGCGAAAAAACTGGTTATTCTCAAATACCTGTAATGGCGCAGATGCCAGTGCGATACTTTATAGCCTTGTTGAAACCGCAAAGGCAAATGACCTTATAGTGCATGATTATATTTCTACCCAATAGCGCCAAGTGCTCCATCTAAATCTAATGAGCCAAAGCGAGTTAATTTAGGTGGTGGTGAAAGGCGC
>NZ_JBEOOB010000114.1:0-409 GCF_040308685.1 Pseudoalteromonas sp. 20-MNA-CIBAN-0454
AGTAAGTGGCGTCCCCAAGGGGATTCGAACCCCTGTTACCGCCGTGAAAGGGCGGTGTCCTAGGCCTCTAGACGATGGGGACGCAGAAATTGGTTTGCAAATCATTGATTTGCTATTTCTGTGTAAGATGAGACCGAGCCTGTGAGGCGAATGGCATTATCTTCTCAGAAACATTTTCTGTGTCACTAGGACAACTGAATTTTTAGACTCGTTTCAGGCGAGCTTTCTTAATAACACTGCACTGACTATTAAATAGTAAGTGGCGTCCCCAAGGGGATTCGAACCCCTGTTACCGCCGTGAAAGGGCGGTGTCCTAGGCCTCTAGACGATGGGGACGCAGAAATTGGTTTGCAAATCATTGATTTGCTATTTCTGTGTAAGATGAGACCGAGCCTGTGAGGCGAATGGC
>NZ_JBEOOB010000115.1:0-405 GCF_040308685.1 Pseudoalteromonas sp. 20-MNA-CIBAN-0454
AACATTAGCTAATTGGTGTATTAAAGCGGGCCTGCTAATCAGCCCCTTAGTGGCAGCCATGCAACGTCACTTGCTTAGTGAGCACAGTTTATGTGCCGATGAAACCCGTACACAAGTCTTAGATGAAGGTGACAACCCTAGCAGCAATTCCTACATGTGGGTTTATCGCAGCAATGAGGTCAGCCGTGAGCCTGTCGTGATTTACGATTACCAAGCAGGTCGAAGTCGCGCTTGCGCAAAAGAATTTCTTGCCGGTTATAAAGGCTATTTACAGTGCGACGGTTACCGTGTTTATGACGGTATTGAAGGCATTACCCCTGTTGGTTGCTGGGCACACGCTAGACGCAAATATAACGATGCCTTAAAAGCAGAGTCGAAAAACAAAGGTCGAGCGCATAAAGCCAT
>NZ_JBEOOB010000116.1:0-403 GCF_040308685.1 Pseudoalteromonas sp. 20-MNA-CIBAN-0454
GTCATACACATGTACGCTAAGGGCTATATCCAAGAGCCAGACACATACTATGCACTAGGCGGTATTTACAGCATGGGTATTAACACTGCTTGCTGGATTGGTGCGGCCATACTTACTGCCCCCATTAAAACACAGGCATTAATTAATAAGATAAAGTTGATAATTCAACGCAAAGAGATAGCACTATGACCGCTATACTTTTGTTTTTGATGCTTCACTTATTTGCGCTGGTTTCATTTGTATTTAGAGACAAACTAATAGCGGGTATGCAAGCAAACAGTAAAATAGATGATGTGCGCGCTCTGGCTCATTGGGAGTCGATGATTATTGAGTCTAAAACAGCTCATGAGAAAATGGTGTACTTGCGCCTAGCCGATGAAGTAAGAGCCAAGCTTATAAGCGA
>NZ_JBEOOB010000117.1:0-397 GCF_040308685.1 Pseudoalteromonas sp. 20-MNA-CIBAN-0454
CTCAGCTTTCAAAATACAAAACTGAGCTTGAAGGTAAACTCTATCACGAGATTGGCAGGTTTGAAAAATCCACTGGGATTTGCGCAGAATGCGGCCAGCACCATGTTTTAACATTGAACGACAGAAATTTCACTTGTAAAGCTTGCGAAGTTTACCAAAGCCGAGACTTGTCAGCGGCTAAAAGTATAGCAAAAACAGGTGAGTTAAATTTAATTGCGGCTGGGATCGTCGCAAGGGTAGCCCCCACATCTCAGCAGAAATCAGCTATTAAAACGAAAGTCTTCGAGTTGTCGAAGTTTGCTGTTGGAACTGAGAAAAAAGAAGTAGCCTAGCATTAAAAATCTAGGCTGTAGAAGCCCATTGATCGACACGTAGTGGCGTCGGTGGGTAGTTCACT
>NZ_JBEOOB010000118.1:0-395 GCF_040308685.1 Pseudoalteromonas sp. 20-MNA-CIBAN-0454
AATCAGCAACTTCAATTGCTCAAGTTATCGGGTATAAAGCAAGCACTCAAGCAGCAGCTTGAACAGCCAAACCTATATCAAGAACAAAGCTTTATAGAGCGAGTCAGTTTATTGCTAACGCATGAAATTGATACGCGTGACCAAAGAAAAATAGAGCGACTGGTGCGACAAGCAAAATTCCGCGTACCGGGTCAGTTAAATCAACTCATTTACTCGCCGAAGCGCAATCTAGATAAAGCACAAATACGCAGCCTCAGCCAAAGCACCTGGCTGAGTTTACATCAGAATATATTAATTACAGGCGCCACAGGCTGTGGTAAAACCTACCTCGCGTGTGCCTTGGGTCACGAGCACTGTTTACAAGGAAAAAGTGTCTTCTATATTCGATTAAAAGA
>NZ_JBEOOB010000119.1:0-387 GCF_040308685.1 Pseudoalteromonas sp. 20-MNA-CIBAN-0454
TGCCAGCCTGAGCCCGATATCGACAGCTTGTTACCCTGGAATTTTAAAACATAGGTGTAGTTCGCTAGACGCTCACAAATAAACCGACAGATTGCCCCATTTACGACGCCAAGACGCGATAACAATAGGGTATAACTTGCCCCATTTGTCATCTAATTCGTCAAGAGCGGCTTCTGCTGCATCCTTAGTGGCAGCCTTATAAACGGGTTTCAAGTCAGTCATAAACTCTTTTTGGTGCTTTGAAGCAACGTACTTCATCGAATTACGAATTTGATGAATGACGCACTCCTGCACTTCGGTGTCGGGGTAAATTGTTGCTATTGCTTCAGGGAAGCCTTTTAGTCCATCAACACAGGCAATTAAAATATCGGATACACCACGATTATG
>NZ_JBEOOB010000120.1:0-380 GCF_040308685.1 Pseudoalteromonas sp. 20-MNA-CIBAN-0454
GGTAGCAGAGTTTGACTGGGGTGTCATCAAACTGGAAAAGAGCTGATACTATGGTCAAATTCGAGGGGATCCCTCAGATATTTCGCTCAAACTAACCCTTCATATAATTTCGCAATAGCTTGTTGCAAAATTGGCTGTCCCTACGTTTTAAGGTTTGTGCAACAACCGAGTAAATCTCGGTTGTTCGAAAACAATGACGATGAAGCATAGTTTCCAATATAGCTCTATGACCGCTTGAGACTGATAGATTGTCAAAACAAACTCCAAGTGCTAATGTCGTTGCGACAGAGTCGCTTGGTAATTCAGGGCTCCCGCATGAGTGTTTAATTTTCAAACACTCTGCTGCTGAAACCAGCTTTTAAGACATCTTCCAAATAATC
>NZ_JBEOOB010000121.1:0-373 GCF_040308685.1 Pseudoalteromonas sp. 20-MNA-CIBAN-0454
GTAATCGTTTGATCCTGATTGTCTGTTTACTGGTATCTATCGGCTCCACAAAACTGCCATCAGAAAGGGTAATTAGGTGTTTCACGCCTAAATCTCCCCCAATCATGGCGTTTGATGGGTGCTTAGGTGGTGCTACTTCTTGTTCAACTTGGATTGAAACAAACCAGTGCTTTCCTTTTTGTGAAACAGTGACGTTTTTAGCTTTTCCTAAAATAGCTTGGCTTTTTCTAACATTAACCCAACCGATTTTAGGTAAAAAAATACGTTTCCCATTCTTGTCGATTTTAAAGCCTTGAGGAAAACTAAAGCTATTCACCTCTCCTTTTTTCTTAAAAGTAGGCATCCGTTTGAGTGGTTGGTTTTTATCGAATGC
>NZ_JBEOOB010000122.1:0-363 GCF_040308685.1 Pseudoalteromonas sp. 20-MNA-CIBAN-0454
GAACCTGGGGCTGGATCACCTCCTTATACGATTTAGAACTTATTTGTTCGTAGTGTCCACACAGATGATTGTTAATTGTAAAGAGAACAACACTTATTGTTTGGGTCTGTAGCTCAGCTGGTTAGAGCGCACCCCTGATAAGGGTGAGGTCGGTAGTTCAAATCTACTCAGACCCACCACTTTACTCCCATACATCGTTATGGAATATCTCGTTTAGTAAACTAAACGTCGATTTCCCACGCCTTGTCTGGAAGCAAAGTCGGTATACAAACAGTAAGACCAGCATATGTGGGGCTATAGCTCAGCTGGGAGAGCGCCTGCCTTGCACGCAGGAGGTCAGCAGTTCGATCCTGCTTAGCTCCA
>NZ_JBEOOB010000123.1:0-359 GCF_040308685.1 Pseudoalteromonas sp. 20-MNA-CIBAN-0454
CTTTAAACATTCCCCATCCTTGATTGAGAATGACGCGGTTTAAGCCAGATTTTTGTTTCACCATTTTTCCATGCTGCTCACTGTTGCCTTTGCTGTTTTTCGTCATATTTCTAATTTTAAGATCTTCTAGCACGATGATTGCGTGGCTTTTGCTCAACTGTGTTGAGATCTTATGTAATTTGTCATGACGAATATTGGCAACTTTCGTATGAAATGTTGTGATCTTTGCTTTTAATTTTTTCCAGTTACTTGAAAATTTCACTTTTCTAGCAAGTTGCTTCTGTAATCGTTTGATCCTGATTGTCTGTTTACTGGTATCTATCGGCTCCACAAAACTGCCATCAGAAAGGGTAATTAGG
>NZ_JBEOOB010000124.1:0-357 GCF_040308685.1 Pseudoalteromonas sp. 20-MNA-CIBAN-0454
ACCAGCCTAAAAAGGTAGCTTAGGCTTTCTTTTTGAAACTCCTTCAAAACGCGCAGCGTTTAGTGGGAGTTGTTCATGTCCGAAATATGTAATAACTTATAAAGTTAAACTCTCTTTAAAAAGAAATCACTTTCAGTAACGCATTGTTATTAAATGACAACTAAACATAAATGGCAAGGATTAAAGGGTTGAAATAGTCACAAGAAGAACACTAACCCCCTGGGCAGATTAACCAAAAACGTTATAATACGATAACGTGTGACCAGCTAAAGCAAACGACTATTTTTATCGAAATTTTCCGAGAAAACCCATTGATCGACGCGAAGCGGTGTCGATGGGATGAATCGGAATAGTTAG
>NZ_JBEOOB010000125.1:0-351 GCF_040308685.1 Pseudoalteromonas sp. 20-MNA-CIBAN-0454
CACAGGTTTTGACATTAACTCAAAGCAAACGGTAGTTGGCTCGAACGGCTACGTGGCCGACAATCCAAAGTTTTTAACACAGTCAAAAACAAAGTTAAATCAATTGCAACGTCAGCTTGCACGCCGAACTAAAGGTTCAAATCGCTGGCACAAAACCAAACAACGCATCAATAAATTACACGGTAAGATCTCACGGCAAAGGCTCGACTTTGCACATAAAATTTCACGACAGATAACCAATGAAAATGATATTTTAGTGTTTGAAGATTTAAATGTAAAAGCGATGCAAAAATTCAATGGCAGTATGGTAGCTGACAATGTGATGGCTCTGATAACTCAGCTTTCAAAATA
>NZ_JBEOOB010000126.1:0-349 GCF_040308685.1 Pseudoalteromonas sp. 20-MNA-CIBAN-0454
TCTGTGTGTTCGGCTGTAAACGAGGTTAGATAATCACTTAAAAAACCGATAAACACTAAATGCCTGTTACGTGGTATCGAGTTCTTAAACGCGATACGGCCAAAGCCAAGCATGAATTGGTTAGCTAAGTGATCCCACTTACAATAAGACTTATAAAACCCGCGCTTTTTAGCTTCATCTAACAACTCTTCATCTGTAATTTTAGCGAGTACGCCAGTAGGGTAGTTGTATGTTACTAAATCCATTTCTAAGCCACCTTTACTTGATCGTCTGGATGAATTGCTATTTCACTAAGTAGTAGGGCGCTTATGGCCGCTTTCTCTTCGTGCTTTGGCTCGAATGAACTCAT
>NZ_JBEOOB010000127.1:0-344 GCF_040308685.1 Pseudoalteromonas sp. 20-MNA-CIBAN-0454
CGCGGGATGGAGCAGTCTGGTAGCTCGTCGGGCTCATAACCCGAAGGTCGTCGGTTCAAATCCGGCTCCCGCAACCACTGAAATAAATAAGAATAAACAGACACTCTTAAAGAGTGTTTTTTTATGTCTAAAATTTAGTGAGTGACTCATAACCCGAAGGTCGTCGTCACTGCGTGATGCGTTCGCTCTTCATAAACCCTGGCTCCCGCAACCACTGAAATAAATAAGAATAAACGGACACTCTTAAAGAGTGTTTTTTTATGTCTGAAATTTAGTGAGTGACTCATAACCCGAAGGTCGTCGTCACTGCGTGATGCGTTCGCTCTTCATAAACCCTGGCTCCC
>NZ_JBEOOB010000128.1:0-338 GCF_040308685.1 Pseudoalteromonas sp. 20-MNA-CIBAN-0454
GCCTTGCTCAATGATTTGACCTTTATCCATGACTACCAGTCTGTCAAGCGCGGCAATCGTAGAGAGACGATGAGCAATGGCAATCACCGTTTTGCCCGTCATGATATCGTTCAAGCTTTCGGTAATGGCAAACTCAATCTCAGAGTCTAGCGCACTTGTCGCCTCATCCAAGAGTAGGATAGGCGCATTTTTTAGCAGAACACGTGAGATGGCAATACGCTGGCGCTGACCGCCAGAGAGTTTGACGCCCCGTTCACCAACTTGCGTATCCAAACCCGTATTGCCTTTATCGTCATACAAATCTTTGATAAATTCCCATGCTTGTGCTTGCTTAGTGG
>NZ_JBEOOB010000129.1:0-336 GCF_040308685.1 Pseudoalteromonas sp. 20-MNA-CIBAN-0454
GGCTACGGGGATGTCGGTGAGCGGCGAGAGCGTGTGCTGCGGTAGGTGCGTTATAGGGGGGGGGGGGGCGGGGCGGGGGGGGGGGGGGGGGCGGGCGGGGGGGGGGGGGGGGGCGGGGGGGGGGGGGGGGGGGGGGGGGGGGGGCGGGCGGGGGGGGGGGGGGGGGGGTGGGGGGGGGGGGGGGGGGTGGGGGCGGGGGGGGGGGGGGGTGGGGGGGGGGGGGGGGGGGGGTGGGGGGGGGGGGGGTGGTGGGGGGGGGGGTGGGGGGGGGGGGGGGGGGGTGTGGGGGTGGGGGGGGGGGTGGGGGGTGGGGGGGGTGGGGGGGTGGGGGGTGGG
>NZ_JBEOOB010000130.1:0-328 GCF_040308685.1 Pseudoalteromonas sp. 20-MNA-CIBAN-0454
ACTGTATCCGCATTGAAAATGGCGCTATCAGTATCCCAAAGGTAGGCAAGATACCCATTATCTTGCATCGCAAACTAGCAAGTAAAATCAAGACTGTAACTATCCAGTATCACCACGGAAAATGGGGATGCAGCATCACTCAGGAAGTTGAGTGCAAAACAGCTAAACAAGTTTTAAAAACAATCACAGGTTTTGACATTAACTCAAAGCAAACTGTTGTTGGCTCAGATGGTTTTGTGGTCGATAACCCCAAGTTTTTAAAGCAGTCAAAAACAAAGTTAAATCAATTGCAACGCCAGCTTGCACGCCGAACTAAAGGTTCAAATCG
>NZ_JBEOOB010000131.1:0-328 GCF_040308685.1 Pseudoalteromonas sp. 20-MNA-CIBAN-0454
AAACAGCGCCGATGATAGTGTAGCATTTGCTATGTGAAAGTAGGACATTGCCAGGCTCCAAATTGTAGAAAGCCCGATTAGAAATAGTCGGGCTTTTTTACGTCTGGAATTTAATAAATAGCCAAAAGCCCATGTGAACTCAGTAGTGGCCGCTCCTGCACATCCTGTGCTCTACGGCATTTGTATTCCTCTACATCAAACAAAAAAGCTCGAAGGCGAACCACGACCGATTATAGTGTAGTATTTGCTATGTGCGTATTCTCATGACTTTGATCACCGATTCTCATCAGCTTTGATCGCTTGATTTATCATTTTGTAGAGCCATTTT
>NZ_JBEOOB010000132.1:0-328 GCF_040308685.1 Pseudoalteromonas sp. 20-MNA-CIBAN-0454
GGCGCAGGAGGATTCGAACCTCCGACCGCTCGGTTCGTAGCCGAGTACTCTATCCAGCTGAGCTATGCACCCACTTTATAGTTTACTTATTTTAACTCTAAGCAGAGTTTTTGCTTATTTAAACTCTAAGCAGAGTTATTAAAGTATGGTGGGCGTAGGACGTATCTTCTAAAAATGAACCTCCGACCGCTTGGTTATAAAGCCAAACACTTTAATTGCTTATTTATGCTCTAAGCAGAGTTATTAAAGTATGGTGGGCGCAGGAGGATTCGAACCTCCGACCGCTCGGTTCGTAGCCGAGTACTCTATCCAGCTGAGCTATGCACCC
>NZ_JBEOOB010000133.1:0-327 GCF_040308685.1 Pseudoalteromonas sp. 20-MNA-CIBAN-0454
ATTTTATTTAGGTTTTTTACTAATAATGCATTTTCTTTAGCTGATTATTTAGTAAAGGCTTTTTTTTTACAGTTTCCTTAATTATTTATATTTATTTATTTTTTTTTTTATATTTTTAATTTTAGTTTATTTATTTATTAAATATATTGTTTAATTTAATTTTTTTAAAATAAAAATGTTGGGATTTTAAAATCTAATATTTTTATTTATTTTGTTTTTATCTCTTTTATATTCTCTGATGTTGTTTTTTTATATCTTTTTGAGGATTTTATTTTTTGTTATGTGTTTGTTTTTGTTGATTTTGATTTTGCCAGTAGTGTGTTTTAT
>NZ_JBEOOB010000134.1:0-325 GCF_040308685.1 Pseudoalteromonas sp. 20-MNA-CIBAN-0454
AGAAGTTTAAATATTTCACCTGGTACTGTGGCTAATTACCTTAAAAAGGCCAATGAGTTAGGCTTAAATCAATGGCCCATACCTGAGGATAAACAGCAAAATACATTTTTAACACAAAACTCAAGCGCTTCTCAACGCGTAAAAAAAGACACCAAACGCCTGACTGGTTAAATATCAATAAAGACTTAAAACAACATAAACACCTAACATTACAGCTCGTGCTTGATGAGTTACTTGAAAAAATGAGAGAGCCTTATTACAGCTACAGTCACTTCTGCCGAGCTTATAAACAATGGTTAGGTACCCAGCGACTCTCAATGCGTCA
>NZ_JBEOOB010000135.1:0-319 GCF_040308685.1 Pseudoalteromonas sp. 20-MNA-CIBAN-0454
GTAGGTAAGTTGCATCGTCTGCAAAATCATGACCAAGACAATTAAAAGAGATACAGCCAGTCTTACCAGTAATCCAAGCAACGTTTTCACCGTATGCGTTTGGCACGGTATCAACGGCTGTAATTTTATGGCCGCGCGAAACAGGGGCTTTACCTATAAATGGGTGATAGCTAACAACCTGACCAACTTTGAATTTATTAACGTCTGCGAATGGCATGAATTACCCTTACAAAATAATTTAAAGCGCTATTTAACATATTCTAGCGCGTTCGGAAGATTGGGAGCATATTCCGGAGCATCGTGAACAGTGATTCCGGCC
>NZ_JBEOOB010000136.1:0-315 GCF_040308685.1 Pseudoalteromonas sp. 20-MNA-CIBAN-0454
CCAGTGGATTTTTCAAACCTGCCAATCTCGTGATAGAGTTTACCTTCAAGCTCAGTTTTGTATTTTGAAAGCTGAGTAATTAAGCCCATCACATTGTCGGCAACCATGCTGCCATTGAACTTTTGCATCCCTTTTACGTTTAAATCTTCGAACACTAAAATGTCATTTTCATTGGTTATCTGGCGTGAAATTTTGTGTGCAAAGTCGAGCCTTTGCCGTGAGATTTTGCCGTGTAATTTGTTGATGCGTTGTTTGGTTTTTTGCCAGCGATTTGAACCTTTAGTTCGGCGTGCAAGCTGGCGTTGCAATTGATTT
>NZ_JBEOOB010000137.1:0-308 GCF_040308685.1 Pseudoalteromonas sp. 20-MNA-CIBAN-0454
TGATCGAGTAGGTCAAAACACTTCGACAGATCCATATCAACCACCCACTCACGGTGATATTTACGAATAAATACCGTGGCTTTGCTGATGGCGTCATGACAACTTCGTTTCGGCCTGTACCCATAACTTGATGGGTGAAAGTCGATGTCGAAGAGCGGTTGGAGAATGTTCAATAGTGTTTGTTGTACTATGCGGTCGCGAACTGTTGGAATTCCCAGCAGTCTCACACCACCATCATCTTTCGGTATTTCTATCCGTTTGACTGGCTGTGCGCGATACTGCTTGCTTTGCAGTTCACCTTGCAGTTG
>NZ_JBEOOB010000138.1:0-308 GCF_040308685.1 Pseudoalteromonas sp. 20-MNA-CIBAN-0454
CGGGAGCCGGATTTGAACCGACGACCTTCGGGTTATGAGCCCGACGAGCTACCAGACTGCTCCATCCCGCGCCTGTATATTTTAAGTCTATCGACTACTTTATTTTATCTCTTAAGCTAGAGTTTACAGTAACCTCAATCCTCTAAAGGAAATTGGTTGCGGGAGCCGAATTTAAAACGACTACCTTTGCTGGCTAATGAAGAGCTGAGACCGACAAGCTTTTCCTTAACTAACATTTACAGTAACCTCAATCCTCTAAAGGAAATTGGTTGCGGGAGCCGGATTTGAACCGACGACCTTCGGGTTAT
>NZ_JBEOOB010000139.1:0-304 GCF_040308685.1 Pseudoalteromonas sp. 20-MNA-CIBAN-0454
GTTATATCTATGCCCTCGGCACTATCTACCAGCTTGTAACGGCCAGCATTGAATAAATGCTCGACTAATTTATCTTTAACCGCTTGCCGTGCCTCTTTAGAAATATCAAGGGTTGGCAACTTACCCGTAAGCAACCAATCAAGGCTACACTTAACGTCTTGCTGGCACGTAACCATTGCATGAAAGGGTATGCGCCTATTGTATATCCAGCTTTTAACTGTGCTAACGCTAGTAAGCCCCAACCGTTTTGTTAGCTGACCTTTTACGTCACGCCCCTCTATTTCGTATGCTTCACACATTCGAT
>NZ_JBEOOB010000140.1:0-302 GCF_040308685.1 Pseudoalteromonas sp. 20-MNA-CIBAN-0454
AGTAGTACCTGTGCCGAAAGGTGCGCGCCAGCGTCGTTTACAAAAAGCAAATTTAACCTATCAAGATCCAGCGGGCTGGCCAATGATCCGCGAAGCACTGCGCAAAATGGGTAAAGCTAAACTAATAGGTAAAGCGCCAAATTGCTTAGTGCCAGAAGAAGGGCGCGACGAAAGAGCTGCAAAAGGAAGTAGTCGAGGTGGGCGCCCAGCATTAACGCGCCATACTGGTTTTAGCCAATTTCATAAGGCCACTACAAAACCAAAGGTAGCGAGTAATCGCCAAAGAGCTAAATAGAGCTCAT
>NZ_JBEOOB010000141.1:0-291 GCF_040308685.1 Pseudoalteromonas sp. 20-MNA-CIBAN-0454
TTACAGATATGTTGGAAATTATCGGCGAAGATAAAGAGTTGGAGCAGCATGCCTTACTAGACTGGTGGGCACAGATTAATGAATGGCGTAAGCGTCATGGTCTGCGTTATGACACCAACACTGACAATGGCATCAAGCCCCAAGCGGTCGTTCAAGCACTAGATAAAGTGACCAACAGCAACGCTATTATCACCAGTGACGTTGGTCAGCATCAGATGTTTGCCGCGCTTTACTACACCTATTTAGAGCCGGGTCAATGGCTCAATTCGGGTGGTTTAGGTACGATGGGTG
>NZ_JBEOOB010000142.1:0-290 GCF_040308685.1 Pseudoalteromonas sp. 20-MNA-CIBAN-0454
GCTATGAAGTGTAAAATACCAAAGTAAATCCAATGTTCTGGCAAGGTAAATAGTGAGGATAAAGTCACTAGTAACGCAGCACTAGATATCTTAACCGTTCGCCAAGCTAATTTCTTCGCTGATATACCACCTTGATAGGAATAAACCAGACTGGCACCAACAGAAAACAAGAACAAACTTACAATTATTGCTCTTAGCTCTTTCCAGAATAAGCCGTTAGGTATGTCTGTTCTAATATAACCAAAATAGTTTAAATCCCAGACAAAATGAAAAGCTACCATCAATATAAT
>NZ_JBEOOB010000143.1:0-289 GCF_040308685.1 Pseudoalteromonas sp. 20-MNA-CIBAN-0454
TTATATAGTCGATACTAAATAAAATGGATACGTTATTTAATAACGCAAAACTGGTATAAATTTTTCTGGCTTACTGTGCCTACGCCGACAGAGGCTACAAAAAATTCACCCCAGTCCCGCTGTATCTTTTTCATATTGGACTGACTATAAGTACTGTTTGGCTAAACCTTTTGAAAAAAACTCTTATTTGAAAGTTGGTTATAGATTTATTAAAAATAATTAAGCGAAATTAATAGTCAAACTGCTTTTGGATATTTTTCGAAAAATATGATACGTGGTTAAAATGATT
>NZ_JBEOOB010000144.1:0-288 GCF_040308685.1 Pseudoalteromonas sp. 20-MNA-CIBAN-0454
CAGGAGGATTCGAACCTCCGACCGCTCGGTTCGTAGCCGAGTACTCTATCCAGCTGAGCTATGCACCCACTTTCATTTTTACTTTACTTGTTTTTACTCTAAGTAGGAGTCTATAAAGTGGTGGGCGCAGGACGTATCTTGTAAGAATGAACCTCCGACCATTTGGCTTTAGCCAACACTTTACTTATTTATACTCTAAGTAGGAGTCTATAAAGTGGTGGGCGCAGGAGGATTCGAACCTCCGACCGCTCGGTTCGTAGCCGAGTACTCTATCCAGCTGAGCTATGC
>NZ_JBEOOB010000145.1:0-288 GCF_040308685.1 Pseudoalteromonas sp. 20-MNA-CIBAN-0454
ATAACCCGAAGGTCGTCGGTTCAAATCCGGCTCCCGCAACCAATTTCCTTTAGAGGATTGAGGTTACTGTAAATGTTTTTTAATGAAAAACTTGTCGGTCTCAGCTCTTCATTAGCCAGCAAAGGTAGTCGTTATAAATTTGGCTCCCGCAACCAATTTTTAATTGGAAGCTAAGTTGTAATGTAAGCAACTTTAAATAAGTATACAATTTCAGGCGCGGGATGGAGCAGTCTGGTAGCTCGTCGGGCTCATAACCCGAAGGTCGTCGGTTCAAATCCGGCTCCCGCA
>NZ_JBEOOB010000146.1:0-287 GCF_040308685.1 Pseudoalteromonas sp. 20-MNA-CIBAN-0454
TCTTGGTACGCTGTACCCAACCGGCACCAAAAAAACGGACTTCTTACGCGAATACGCCAAGCAATACGGCGCGGTCGAGATTAATAGCACTTTCTACGCGCCTATCGGTCAAAAAGCCTTTGCCGGTATGGTCAATAAAGCCTATGTGCAAGTAGACAGTGAATTGAAGTTCGCGGTCAAACTTCATCAAGACTTTACTCATGCACGTAAAGGCACTGCCGAACACGCGCAAGCTTTCTTGACTGCGCTAACGCCTCTTATAGAAGCTAATTGTCTCGCGCCATTAC
>NZ_JBEOOB010000147.1:0-286 GCF_040308685.1 Pseudoalteromonas sp. 20-MNA-CIBAN-0454
GCGTACACAGTTGGCAGAGATGAAGGCTGAAAGAGGTGACAAGAATCATAAAGGTCCTCAAGGTCAGCACAAAAAAGATGGCAAGAGTATGGGTCAACATAAGGCATTCTCGCAGCTCAACTTGACCAATACTCAAAAAGCGCAGATCGAAGCGATCCAAAAAGATACTAAGGGTACGCGTGCGCAAAAACAACAAGCCGTTATGGCCGTGTTGACGCCTGAGCAACGTACGCAGTTAGAGAGCCTAAAGTCGCAAAGACAGAATAAAAAATAAATACTCTCAATG
>NZ_JBEOOB010000148.1:0-284 GCF_040308685.1 Pseudoalteromonas sp. 20-MNA-CIBAN-0454
GTCCTGGTCCTAATCGCATAATTGACCTTAATAGTACTTTTGTATATTGCTATTTAAAGTTACATCTAACGTTTTATAACGCGATGCCTGTATTATTGCTGCCACTTATATTAAGTGCCTTGCAGCGATAGCCGCCCCTTGGCAAACCCTTTTTTGATGATAATCATATGTTAAAAAAGGTCGCGTAGCATACCAACTTATATATAAATTTAAAGTGGGTGTGGCGCGTTTGCACAAAATTAATACAATCAATAAATAACAGTAATAACCGCTTACCTCAGTTT
>NZ_JBEOOB010000149.1:0-283 GCF_040308685.1 Pseudoalteromonas sp. 20-MNA-CIBAN-0454
GTACAGGGAAAGTTTGCTAATACGAGAGGCTCTCAAACAAGAGCATTCCACAGTTAAGTCGATGTCTAGCAAACTACCTGAATTCATCTAAAGGATTAGAATTATGTATATCACTATCGCAATATCCGTATTCTTATTCATATCCATATATTTTCTGTTAAGTTCACGATCAAAATTAAATCAAATCAAAGTGAAGAGTGCAAGATTACAAACAACTTATGAGCCTGCTTCTCTTGAAGAAAAAAGGCTATCTGAACTTTCAAGCGAGTACAGTGAATTACAG
>NZ_JBEOOB010000150.1:0-283 GCF_040308685.1 Pseudoalteromonas sp. 20-MNA-CIBAN-0454
GGTTCAACGCGATCGTCAAGGTTTCGTCGTCGGCGAGCCGCCACGATGCGCACAGCGCGTCGGCATCGCCGTCGCCGTCCGCCTTCAGCGCGCGTGCGTCCTGCGGCCGGCAATCGGACAGCCTTGGCGCGATCAGCTTGGCGCGCACCGCGAGCGCCGACTGCACGAAATGCGCACGATCGACGTCGCGCGCGGTTTCGTCGAAGACCAGCGGGATCTGCGGCGTGAGCAACGACAGCGCGAGCGCGGCCAGTCCGGCCGCCTGCCCGTGATCGCCGTGGCC
>NZ_JBEOOB010000151.1:0-281 GCF_040308685.1 Pseudoalteromonas sp. 20-MNA-CIBAN-0454
ATCACGTAAAGCCCAGTTGTACAACTGGTGATGGTGGACAAACAAATCCATCAGCGATTCTTCTTGAGAAACTGATGGTTTCATTTTATATGTAACTTTACGGATTGCTTTTTTCATAACAACTAATTATATTTAGTGGTTATGAAAAAACAAGCCCTAAATACGCTGTATCACAGCGTTTATAATATTCACTATCATTTAGTCCTTGTAACTAAATATCGTCATCGCTGTATCACGCCAGAGGTTGCCGCGTACTTAGAATCTCAGTACAAAAGGTTGTT
>NZ_JBEOOB010000152.1:0-281 GCF_040308685.1 Pseudoalteromonas sp. 20-MNA-CIBAN-0454
CGTTTCGATATTGGCCTCAACAGCAGTAAGCGGATGTATCTCACCGCCTGTCAACGAATCTAGGTAGCCTTTGACTCGTTTAAACTGGTCACCATTGATGATTCGCGAATAATCTGGATTGTTTTCAATATTAGGATAGTGTTTTTCCATCCATGCTTTTGCCAAACTGATGAACTGCTCATGATATTGACGTTGAATCAACACATAGTCAGGGGCAATGCAGGTTTGACCAGCATTTAATGTCTTGCCCATCATCACACGATTAACCACCGACTCTAGAT
>NZ_JBEOOB010000153.1:0-280 GCF_040308685.1 Pseudoalteromonas sp. 20-MNA-CIBAN-0454
TGAGGACACTGCGCATAAGCAACAAGCAGATAATAGTGGTCGTTTCAGTCATGTACTGACTGATTTTTTAGCGACTTCTGGGTTAGGTGCTAGCGTCAAGGCTTCTATGGCAGCAGCGACGCCAGTATCCGCGAGGAATGATAGTCAGAGCGAGCATTTATCAAGCGCCGCCGTCACGCCTAGCAGCACCAGCGTAAATGCCTCTAGCACCTTTAGCGAGAACAAGGTATCTACTACCTCAAACCCTGTCACGACGTCTACCCGTAAAGTGGAGCCGAGC
>NZ_JBEOOB010000154.1:0-279 GCF_040308685.1 Pseudoalteromonas sp. 20-MNA-CIBAN-0454
TTTCAAAAGTATCTCGGGCGCTATGACCAACAGCAAGAATGACATGATTGGTTTTTAAGATTTCGCCACTATTAAGGGTCATGCCCGTTACTTTTGCGTCAGTGATATGCAAGTCGTCTACGCGAGTAGCAAAACGGACTTCCCCACCGAGTGCTATGATCTCGGCACGCATTTTTTCTACCATGGTGACTAACTTGTACGTGCCTATGTGCGGTTTACTAACAAATAAAATTTCCTCTGGTGCGCCCGCTTTTACAAATTCAGTCATGACTTTACGGC
>NZ_JBEOOB010000155.1:0-279 GCF_040308685.1 Pseudoalteromonas sp. 20-MNA-CIBAN-0454
GTCAGGGAGAGGCTGCGCGTGGTGCGGTTAAGCAAACGCGTGCCGAGCCGGCCTTCCAGATCGGCGACGTGGCGCGTCGCGACCGCGTTGGAGATATCCATTGCGCTCGCGGCCCGCGCGAAACTGCCGAGATCTGCAACCTTGACGAACACGCGCATCGACTGCAAATGATCCATACACGACTCCTGCCGCTGTTACAACTTCAAAAAGATGAAGCAAATGCGTAATTCTCCTACGACAGCGGAAATGATGCAGAGTTGCTCAACAAGGGGCCGGTTG
>NZ_JBEOOB010000156.1:0-279 GCF_040308685.1 Pseudoalteromonas sp. 20-MNA-CIBAN-0454
CGTGACAGACGCGCATCTTCATCATGAGAGACGTTTTGTAGTAGCACTGGCAGACGTACCGCATTGCCCAGTTTCATCTCACCACGGATGTTACGGACGCTCGCGATCAGCTCCTGTAGCCACGCCATATCTGCTTCAGTCTGCTCACTGATTTGGCTATCATCGGTCTGTGGATAGTCAGCGACCACGATGCTGTCGGTGTTTTTGCGACCCAGTAGCGGCGCGATGGTCTGCCAGATTTGCTCAGTCAGATACGGCATGATTGGATGGGTGAAACGT
>NZ_JBEOOB010000157.1:0-278 GCF_040308685.1 Pseudoalteromonas sp. 20-MNA-CIBAN-0454
GAGCATCGCACACGCCTCCATCTGCAGCAGTCCCGAGCAGTCGAAAAAAGCCCGCAGCAATGCGGGCTTTTTCGTTGGCGCGGCGGTTGCCCGCGCCCGCGCACGGCAATCGGCACCCGACCGGACGCGCAATCCGGTCGAGCGTGGAAAGCAAAGCTGAAACGGCATCGATAGCTTCGCAGGATAAGTTCGCTCCCGCCGCGCGCAAAGCTCGTAAAGTCGGCTCTCCCGCAGCAATGCCCGCATTCCGAAGGAGAGCCGCATGTCCCGTTTCAGCT
>NZ_JBEOOB010000158.1:0-278 GCF_040308685.1 Pseudoalteromonas sp. 20-MNA-CIBAN-0454
GCTATAACCTTTGATTAGATGCTCAATCTTTTTAGGTGATACATTAAACGTTTTGCCAATTTCACGCGCCACATCACTGGTATACGCGCTATATCTATCGCCAGGTAATCGGCGTTCATCGCCCATACCCTCGATAGGTGTGTCTTTGAAGAATGACCGGTTAGTCATAACCTCAACCATAGGTAGTGCAACTTGTGGTATTGGGTTAAGTGATAACGTGCTAAATATTGCATGAGCAACAGAGCGACCAAGATCCCCGCTGGTTTGATTTCCTGATC
>NZ_JBEOOB010000159.1:0-278 GCF_040308685.1 Pseudoalteromonas sp. 20-MNA-CIBAN-0454
TTCATAGCCCACCCGATACCCCGCCGCCGAAGCTTCCAGGCCTTCGGTCAACATCAGCCGCCGCGCCTCTTGCAGGCGCAATTGCTTCTGGTACTGCAACGGACTCATCGCGGTCATCGCCTTGAAACGGTGATGCAACGTCGACACGCTGAGGTTCACTTCCCGCGCCAGATCATCGATGCGCAGCGGTTGCTCGAAGTTGCCGTTGAGCCATTTGATGGCCTGGCTGATGCGATGGCTCTGGCTGTTGGCAATCGCAATCTCATACAAACGATGAC
>NZ_JBEOOB010000160.1:0-277 GCF_040308685.1 Pseudoalteromonas sp. 20-MNA-CIBAN-0454
GGGCGGCGAGGGTGGTCATGATGATCGGCCGGAACCGGGTGATGCACGCTTCGAAAATCGCCTCCTGCGGCGGCAGGCCACGCTGGCGCTGCGCCTCGAGCGCGAAGTCGATCATCAGGATGCCGTTCTTTTTGACGATGCCGATCAGCAGCACCAGCCCGATCAACGCCATGATCGAAAAGTCCTGGCCGCAGATCCACAGCATGATCACCGCGCCGAGGCCTGCTGCCGGCAGGGTCGAAATGATCGTCAGCGGATGCACGAAGCTTTCATAAAG
>NZ_JBEOOB010000161.1:0-277 GCF_040308685.1 Pseudoalteromonas sp. 20-MNA-CIBAN-0454
CGAGGACGTAATAAGCCGCCTGTTGGCTTAGTGTTTGTGCCTTGGTTTGATGCCAGCCAGCTCATTAATAAAGTGACGTTAGATGCGACAGATCCTTTGTCAAAACAAACTGACTATAAAAAATGTGCTGTAAAGATTGTTAAGGCTTAAGGAGACAGACCATGAAAACAGGTAAATTATTATCGATTATCGCGTTATTAGGTTTCTCTGTAAGTGTAATGGCTACCAGCATACCTGAAGACAAAATCGACACATTACGTTTAGCGCCAATTAATGT
>NZ_JBEOOB010000162.1:0-277 GCF_040308685.1 Pseudoalteromonas sp. 20-MNA-CIBAN-0454
TTTTTTTTTTTTTTTTTCATATTGGGGGGTTTATATCCAACAAAGTTTATTTGATTGTTGATCTTGTTTAGTTTTTTTATAATTTTATTTTTTTATAAATTGTGTTTTTTTTTGTGTTGTTTTTTTTTTTTTTTTTTTTTTTTCACCCCCCCCCCCCCCCCCCCCCCGCCGGCCCCCACCCCCCCCCCCGCCACCCACCCCCCCCGCACCCCAGCCCCCACTCCCCCCGCCCACCCGCCACCGCCCCCCCGTCGCCCCCCTGCCTTCAGCAGACCAC
>NZ_JBEOOB010000164.1:0-275 GCF_040308685.1 Pseudoalteromonas sp. 20-MNA-CIBAN-0454
CGCTTATAACAATCAAGACTACCGTATCCAAATGTCAGTATAAGAGGTTATTTTAATATAAGAGGTTATTTTAATCACGTGCTACATGTTTGCTTTTAATTCAGGATATTGTTCGGCCAACTCGCTATACCACTGCTGGCTGGCCATCTCATCGGTGGGTGACACTAATAATAAGGACGCCAAATTAGCAAAGCTGGCGTGGGCTGTTTGTCCGCCGTCTGCTTGTGAGTCTTCTTCGATGGCGAGGGTGACCTGACCGCCCGTCATTGCTAGAT
>NZ_JBEOOB010000165.1:0-274 GCF_040308685.1 Pseudoalteromonas sp. 20-MNA-CIBAN-0454
GTTTATGGCAGCACGGCGAGCACATGATGATCGACGCGCCGGAACGGATGCCGGTATGGATCGCGTAGTCGGTGGCGATGTCGCAGGCATGCAGGGCGATCATCACATCCAATTCGCTGGGCGCCACAGTGCGTACGTCACCGCACTTGAACACCAGCCCCGTGTGTTCCAGACGGGCAGCGGCGTTATTGCACAGCGTCACCATGTCTTCGCGCAACTCGACGCCGGTCACCTGGCCGTCGGCCTTGAGGGTGTTACGCAGATAGTCGTGAAT
>NZ_JBEOOB010000166.1:0-273 GCF_040308685.1 Pseudoalteromonas sp. 20-MNA-CIBAN-0454
GCCTGATGCCTAACCCAAAAGTTGGTACAGTAACGCCTAACGTTGCTGAAGCTGTGAAAAATGCTAAAGCTGGTCAAGCACAGTATCGTGTAGACAAAGCGGGTATCATTCATACTACTATTGGTCAAGTTGGTTTCACTGCTGAGCAAGTTATTCAAAATGCTGAAGCATTAATCACAGATCTAAAACGTGCTAAACCTGCTACGTCTAAAGGTACCTTCATTAAGAAAATCACCTTGTCTAGCACTATGGGTCCAGGTATCACTATTGATG
>NZ_JBEOOB010000167.1:0-271 GCF_040308685.1 Pseudoalteromonas sp. 20-MNA-CIBAN-0454
TTCTTGAAGTTACCAACCACAAATTATTGATCACCCTACAAGACGTTGACCGTCCTGTTGCGGGTGATGAAAACGAAAAGCGCCTAAATGATATAGCTGCATTACTGGATAGGTTAAGGAATAAAGATTTAAGTAATATCAACTTTATCGTCGCAATGGGTAATGACAAACCAGAGGATTTTGAAGTGATCTCAAAAGCGACAGATTATAGGGAAGATATTGCAAAAATAGATTTTAGAAAAACGCTAGCTAGCTTTACTAGAGCTAGTAT
>NZ_JBEOOB010000168.1:0-271 GCF_040308685.1 Pseudoalteromonas sp. 20-MNA-CIBAN-0454
TCCCTGAAGAGCTCTTCCGACTAGGTAATTCCACAAGTCCAAAGCTTGCCAATGTACGCGCTAGAGACGTAGATATAATCGAAATTAACGGTATTAAGGTTATTATCGCAAACGGTAAAGGCATTAGCGTCTTTGATAAGGTTGGGATCAACGAATCGCCAATGACAGGTTGGGCGTGGCGATTCGCTCCTAACACTAGGCCTCCGGTTGGTTTAAAGATGGTTCAGGATAAACCCCATCACTATTGTATTTCACCGGCGTGTAATATGCC
>NZ_JBEOOB010000169.1:0-270 GCF_040308685.1 Pseudoalteromonas sp. 20-MNA-CIBAN-0454
CCCACTTAGTCGCTTCGCGACTATTGCCTTATATCACCGACCTAAAGGAACGGTGTTTTACGGCAAAAGTTGATAAATTTAAATAACTATAGACTAACAGGGGGAGTATTATTTGTGTGCAAAGGGATATATACAGGCACGTGCGACCTGATTGCAGGTGAGACATCAAAAAATATGCAATCTGCATGTATTATTTATCGAAATTTTCCGAGAAAACCCATTGATCGACGCGAAGCGGCGTCGATGGGATGAATCGGAATAGTTAGCCCT
>NZ_JBEOOB010000170.1:0-270 GCF_040308685.1 Pseudoalteromonas sp. 20-MNA-CIBAN-0454
CATTGAGCTTGGCCCATAGGGCGTCATCATTGGTCTGTTCACGGTCACCATAACTGCGCTCCATCTCTTTGCGGTCATAGCCAGCCTGCACGCGATAGTCACTGCTTAGGCGGTAACTGGCATTAAGCTTGAGGCCGCGGCGTTCGGTGTCTAAAGGGATATTCTGTTTAAATGCCCCCGTGATCCCGTTCACTTCATATTGAGCGAATTCCCATACCGATCCCTTATTGTCGCGCTTAGCGTAATCGACACTGCCGCCGAGTCTGAGTT
>NZ_JBEOOB010000171.1:0-269 GCF_040308685.1 Pseudoalteromonas sp. 20-MNA-CIBAN-0454
GTGTTCGCCTTGGGTCAGCTTGGCGATATACCGGAGGTGACGAAGCATGGGCGCGGTAAGCCGCTCGAAGAATGATGCGTCGTGACGTTTTGTCATGCAGTTCCTTTCGAGGGAGTGGGAAGGCGGATTGGCGTTTCGAACGCGCGGCCGCGGCTTAATTCGGCGCGGATCGTGCCGGCATCGGGGCTCGCACGCACCGTTCTCGTGGGAGTGGCGTCGCGCCGCACCGCACCGCCCAAAACAGGCCCAAACGGTGGTAACCATCACGT
>NZ_JBEOOB010000172.1:0-269 GCF_040308685.1 Pseudoalteromonas sp. 20-MNA-CIBAN-0454
CTGATACACCTGTAGATATGATGGGTGTAGAAGAGCTTTAAGCTGCTAAATACCTAAATTTTTAAATATAAAAAGGCTGGATTCTTGATAGAATCCAGCCTTTTTTTTGCTACTTAAAATAATGAGTATTTGTTTAAAAGGTGCGGTTTTTTCAATGTGTATAGTGAATGAAAAGTAATATTGATACACCACGCACTGCTGATATCCATTTTTCTTGCTGTGCCTGTGCAGAAAGAGGCTACAAAAAATTGATATCAGCAATAGCGTCG
>NZ_JBEOOB010000173.1:0-269 GCF_040308685.1 Pseudoalteromonas sp. 20-MNA-CIBAN-0454
GGGTGATTACCCCTAACCACATATGTTGTACCTCGACTTAGAAGTCAGGATCCCAATCCACTAAAATCTGTTTCCCTTGCAGATCCACCTGTTTGATGAACTGCTCAGGGACAAAGGGGATCATACGTTCCGCTTTGCCGAAGGCATCTTTGGCATTAGCTTTAACCAGTAATACGTCGTTTGATCCTGTTTCCACGATCTGCTCAACAATACCCATGTTATAGCCGTTTATATTGGTCACTTCGCAGCCAATAAGATCACGATGATAG
>NZ_JBEOOB010000174.1:0-268 GCF_040308685.1 Pseudoalteromonas sp. 20-MNA-CIBAN-0454
GATAGTGCTCATATTAATTCCTTAATGCATCCATGTAAGCCAGTTTTTTTAGCATCCTAAGGTCTCAGTCCCTATAAAGTAGAAGGGTGGAAAGGATGTATATATAAAAAATGTGACATCATAGATATTAAATTTATGAAAAGTTACGTTTTATTCTGCCTATATACAGAGATAAAGGGATTTATATGAGTAAGTTTTCACCACATTTTCGTTTGCCTGTACGGTCTGCAATCTTGCACGCCACGCTCTTCATCGCTCTGTTAGTGGG
>NZ_JBEOOB010000175.1:0-268 GCF_040308685.1 Pseudoalteromonas sp. 20-MNA-CIBAN-0454
ATAAATGATTGAACCACCGTTAAAAAACAGCTCTGAGAAAAACTGACACCACTTACAACTCCCGTCATAAAGGCCACGCGCTTTAGCCTCATTAAGCAAAGCGCTATCTGTTTTCATAACAAAGCCCACAGGCGGGAAGTCGTAGTTTTTAATGTTCATATGTGTGCGTCCTCTGGCTCATAGATGCAAGGTAATTTTAGGGCTGCATTTCGCATTGGTTTAACTGACTCTGGCGGATAGCCCCATATGTTCGTGCCGTCTGTGCGGT
>NZ_JBEOOB010000176.1:0-267 GCF_040308685.1 Pseudoalteromonas sp. 20-MNA-CIBAN-0454
ATTTGGTGTTGTAAATTGTCTGATACTATTTGTGATTTGCAAGCAAATATTGAATTCGACAATACAGAGAATTTTCTTAAAAAATGCTCTGCTAATGAACAGAAAAAGCTCCAAATATTAAAGGCAGTTGAATCTGGAAAATATGATGGTTTTCATCACGTACCTGATAGATTACTTTGTGTTTCATGCGCAGATAAAAAAAGTAAGAAAGAGTCTTTTAAATATCACTACCCATGGGAGTTTGCTGAAATAGATGTATCTATATGT
>NZ_JBEOOB010000177.1:0-267 GCF_040308685.1 Pseudoalteromonas sp. 20-MNA-CIBAN-0454
TTTAGTGTGGGATTATTTTTGCCTTGTTTATGGTTATTTCTTTTTTAATATTGTGATTTTATAGAAAGCCGCCTATCAAAATTTTGTTTTTTGTTACCATGATGGTTTTTTATGCATAGGATTTTTTTGTTTTTTTTTATTTATTATATTATATTTTTTAATATTTTTTAAGTTTTCTTTTTATTTTATGTTTTTTAATTTGTAATATTTTATTTTTTAGATATGAAATAACAAGTACACGCAAAAAAAGCAATAAAAACATGCCCA
>NZ_JBEOOB010000178.1:0-266 GCF_040308685.1 Pseudoalteromonas sp. 20-MNA-CIBAN-0454
TCGTGACCGCGTACGTAGAACGCCAGGGTTCCTCGGTACAGCTTGTGCTGGCGGCCGATGATCGCGCGAGCCTCTTCGACATCCTGACGAGTCTGGGTCGAGGCCAGGTTTTCACCGATGGCTTTGCGAGCTAGGCGGTTCAACTGATCCTCGAGTACATCCTGTGGTTTGACCATTAAGGTCAGACTCGTCACCGTACCTTCGGGTAACTGGTCGAACAGCGCATTCACCGCGTCACCCTTGCGGGTTTCGCCGGTGAGTTGACC
>NZ_JBEOOB010000179.1:0-265 GCF_040308685.1 Pseudoalteromonas sp. 20-MNA-CIBAN-0454
GTTTAAAGCTGTTAAGGCTTTATTGGCTGTGATTTTTTAGCTAGCAATTTACCAGCTAATGATTAAAAACTTATGTTTTAGCTCTGATGACATAACCAACGCCCAGCGAACTAATATAGAACAACACTCCAAATACACTAATATCAATGAGTAGCTTTATAATGTCAAAAGTATCTGTAAACACAAGATACTCAAAAGCAAATAAGTGAAATATAACTTTTGATCCGAAATACGCAGTTAATAAAGGGATTACAAAAATAAGAAT
>NZ_JBEOOB010000180.1:0-264 GCF_040308685.1 Pseudoalteromonas sp. 20-MNA-CIBAN-0454
GCGAGGTAGGTTTTGCCACAGCCTGTGGCGCCTGTAATTAATATATTCTGATGTAAACTCAGCCAGGTGCTTTGGCTCATGCTGTTTTTGATGCGCCTTTGGCATATGATGTGTCTGTGTCGTATGTCTGCCTAAACGGTTTGAGCGAGGATGCTGTGCTATTAAAGTGCCGTCATAATAAAGCTGTACGAGTTGATTGGATATGTGTGCGCGTAATTGTTTTTTAACCCACAGATAAGGCACGCTGTAGTAATGTTTTTCTAT
>NZ_JBEOOB010000181.1:0-264 GCF_040308685.1 Pseudoalteromonas sp. 20-MNA-CIBAN-0454
TCATGAAACCTTTTAATGTTGCGACTCATGTGAGTTTCTTACCCAGTGCTCGCCATGGTACAAGTATGATGGAATTAAACACTCTCGACACCCCAGGCTTATTAGCCAAAGTAGGTGATACCTTCTACCGTTGTAATGTGACATTATTAGCAGCTAAAATTACCACTATTGGTGAACGTGCAGAAGACTTTTTCATATTAAAAAACCAAAGTGGAACGGCCCTAGATGAGCCACAACAGCAACAATTATCTGATGCGCTAACAC
>NZ_JBEOOB010000182.1:0-264 GCF_040308685.1 Pseudoalteromonas sp. 20-MNA-CIBAN-0454
ATACAAACGTGTGAGGTCTATCACCCACAATGTCCATCATGTTGAGTGTTTGCAGCATTTCCACTTCATGAGCACTGCCTTGCCAATCAATTTCAGCAGGGGCGTGAGCAAAATCAAAAAAGTACACTTCACCGGGCTCCACACCAACACTATTAACCGTATCGACCACAATCAAATGGTCGTACTGGCTTATCATCGGAATAAGGCCTTGAGCTAGGGTGCCACCGTCGACAATATCTATGCTGTCAGTTTGGTGGCTGAATT
>NZ_JBEOOB010000183.1:0-263 GCF_040308685.1 Pseudoalteromonas sp. 20-MNA-CIBAN-0454
GCTCTTGCCGACATTCGCAGTCAGGCCCCTGCGCCGGTACCCAACGCACTCACGCCACCGGCTGCACCAGCTGCCGCCGAAGAGGATCTGGAGGCGCCCCTGGAAGAGCGCGCCAAAGCGACCTGGGACGGCGATAAGGAACTGCGCGCCGAGTTTGGCACTTTCGAGGCCTACCACGGTTATCGCAAGGCCACCGACCGTGGCTTGGTCAAGGTTCTGAAAAAGTAGGCACCTGATAAGTCCCTCAAATCCTGGCTCTGGAG
>NZ_JBEOOB010000184.1:0-263 GCF_040308685.1 Pseudoalteromonas sp. 20-MNA-CIBAN-0454
GCCTAATAAAGCTAATAAACCTAATAAACCTAATAAACCTCTGATACTGATTCACTTACCCTGCCTGGCCTATTGCTAGAAAATTCAAGGCAGTGAGCGCTGACAACTAGCTGGGGGAGATGAGTTTATTCTCCGGAGCTCCGGGTCACGAGGAAGGACTTTTTGCCGCAGGCCAAATATAAGCCGTGACTACTCATTCCGGCTTTATAAGTGATTATATGTTCGCCTAGGTCTGTACTTTTTGAGTGGCCGCCGGCGGGGGG
>NZ_JBEOOB010000185.1:0-262 GCF_040308685.1 Pseudoalteromonas sp. 20-MNA-CIBAN-0454
TGTTTGTATTTTGCACTAATAGAACCGCGTTTTTGCTCTGATAAATCAACCATAACAGCAGAAGATGCTGTTGCTTTACGATTACTAATACCTGTTAAAGTTTCAATATAAAAGTCAGCAGCATATTGATTACGGTTATCAGGTGCGATTAAATCCATGTCAGGCTTACGCTGACCTATTGCTTGCCATAAAAATGTTGCTTTACCCATTTGTGCATCGTAAATAGATTTTTGACCCGATACAGTGGCGCGTTCCGCTAAGG
>NZ_JBEOOB010000186.1:0-262 GCF_040308685.1 Pseudoalteromonas sp. 20-MNA-CIBAN-0454
TTGACCACATTAATGACCTAATAAAAGTTATTGCCTCACATGGCCGCTGTTTCTTCAAGCGTAAAGGGGTTGTTGCTTACATGGAAAAAGACCGCAACGGTAAAGTGTGGCTGGTGGATGAATACACCAAGAACCGCATCTATGTAGCCTATGAGGGGCATTGGTACGGCTTTAGTCATGGCGGCACTATGAAAGCCTTAGTAGAGCGCTTTTACGATTATATCAAAACAGGTAAGCCAATCTCAGTAGAGCAGTTAGCGTT
>NZ_JBEOOB010000187.1:0-262 GCF_040308685.1 Pseudoalteromonas sp. 20-MNA-CIBAN-0454
GTCCAATGCCATCACCGTGCCAGCCGCTACGGCTTCCCCATGCAACCACACACCATAGCCCATGTGCGTTTCGATCGCATGGCCGAAGGTGTGGCCCAGGTTCAGCGTGGCCCGCACGCCGGACTCGCGCTCGTCGGCGTTGACCACCAGCGCCTTGGCCGCGCAGGAGCGGGAAATCGCTTCGGTGAGCGCCACCTGGTCGAGGCCGCGCAAGGCGTCCATGTGCTCTTCCAGCCAGGTCAGGAACGGCTCATCGCAGATC
>NZ_JBEOOB010000188.1:0-262 GCF_040308685.1 Pseudoalteromonas sp. 20-MNA-CIBAN-0454
GACTTGACTGGGCATCTTTACCGTAGCGAACTTTGGCGAGGGCGCTACGAAAAGCCAGCAAGTCTGTTTTTTTTATGGCATGAACCGCTTTGCCACCAAACTCAGGCAACAGATACTTATCAAGAATCGTCTGTACCTTATATTGATAACTTGGTCGCCACTCAATCTTCTTCTCCTCATACCAAATATCAGCAAACTGCTTAAAGGTTGGATTGCGACTGATATAAGCTTCCGCTCTATCAGCCAGTGCCGTCATCTCTTT
>NZ_JBEOOB010000189.1:0-261 GCF_040308685.1 Pseudoalteromonas sp. 20-MNA-CIBAN-0454
GTATTACTCAGATAGACTGATTGAATTCCCACTTGGTTTATTTGGTATTGGTATTGCGACGGTTATTTTACCTGCGCTATCAAAATTACACAGCAGTAAAAAAAGTAGCGACTTTCAACATACCCTAGATTGGGGAGTGCGATTTGTGATTTTTTTAGGGCTCCCGGCCATGATAGGGTTGATGATTATTAGCCCGTTGATTATTACCGTGCTGTTTGATCACGGCGCGTTTAAAGAGGCTGGCATTGATCACGTTAAGGC
>NZ_JBEOOB010000190.1:0-260 GCF_040308685.1 Pseudoalteromonas sp. 20-MNA-CIBAN-0454
GGTTCAGGCAGCACCGTAGCGGCAGTCATGGAAGACCTTGGTTTAGAAAATACTTTGCTTGGTGTTGATGTTATTCAGCATAAAAGCGTGATTGCTAAGGATGTTACCGCGCAACAATTACTCGCGTTGATTGCCGATAAAAAAAGGTATTCTAGCGTCAAGCTAGTGATTACATTAATCGGTGGGCAAGGGCATATATTGGGTCGTGGCAATCAGCAGTTGTCACCGGAACTGATCCGGCAACTAGAAAAAGACAATAT
>NZ_JBEOOB010000191.1:0-259 GCF_040308685.1 Pseudoalteromonas sp. 20-MNA-CIBAN-0454
CCCCTAGACCAACCAAGTACGCGGTTTGAGGCTTGTGTATATGAATTAGACCATTTGTGACCAGCACCAATGTCATATTTTTGTTCGTAATGGACACCGCGATCTGTGACTTTTTGCGGTGTATCGAGCCTACGTTCTTCTAATTTACTTGCAAGCTGTGTAGGGATAAGAACTTCTCGAATCAACCCGCCTTTAGCGGTAACGGTATAAATTACGCCCTCTCTCCCTTGAAATTTACTATCTAGTGCAGGTCTTTCAC
>NZ_JBEOOB010000192.1:0-259 GCF_040308685.1 Pseudoalteromonas sp. 20-MNA-CIBAN-0454
GCGTGCCGCACCGTGAGGAGGTGCGTATCTGGTCGGCAGGATGCTCCACTGGCGAGGAGGCCTACAGCCTGGCGATGCTGGTGGCCGAGCAACTGGCGCTGGATGCCAGCGGCGCAAAGATGCAGGTGTTTGCCACCGATATTGATGAGCGGGCCATTACCCATGGCCGCAATGGTGTGTACCCCGAAGCGATCATCACCGACGTACCGCCTCAACGGTTGCGCCAGTACTTTGCCAAGGAGAAGAATCAGCACTACCG
>NZ_JBEOOB010000193.1:0-259 GCF_040308685.1 Pseudoalteromonas sp. 20-MNA-CIBAN-0454
TCTCTGGTGTGGTGGACGGGTGTGTTGGGGGTCGTGTCTGTGGTTGGGGGGTGGGGGTTTGTGGTCGGGGGGCGGGGTTGTGGTGGGGGGTTTGTGGGGTGGGGGGGGGGGGGGGGGGGGGGGGGGGGGGGGGGGGGGGGGGGGGGGGGTGGGTTGGGGGGGGGGGGTGGGGGGGGGGGGGGGTGGGGGTGGGGGGGGGGGGGGGGGTGGTTGGGTTGGATCTGAGGTATTTGTTGTAGTAATGCGATAAAAAGAAGAA
>NZ_JBEOOB010000194.1:0-259 GCF_040308685.1 Pseudoalteromonas sp. 20-MNA-CIBAN-0454
TTGGTTATTATAGACCTATAATAAATTATTATTGTAATGCTTGATCTTTTTTTAAAAATCACAGTATTTTATGTTGTTTTTTTTTATATCTTTAATTATTATGTTTTTTTTTTTTTTTTTTTTTATATTTTTTTTTTTTTTTTTTTTTTTGGGTTTTTATTTTATATCTACTTGGTTTTGTTTTTTTTTGCTCTTTTTTAATTTTTATACGGTTTTTTTTATTTTGCGATTGGTATAATTTGGCTAATTGGCCCACCAC
>NZ_JBEOOB010000195.1:0-258 GCF_040308685.1 Pseudoalteromonas sp. 20-MNA-CIBAN-0454
ATATAGGTGTTATGAATAATTTAAGCTTAGATTCAATGTCGAGTCCACACACAAGTACAACCGAGAAACCTCGTCGTGGCCGGCCACCTAAAATATCCCGCGATAATCCTGATACGCGGGCAGAGCTTATCCGAAGTGGCCTTGAGCAATTAACAGAGCAAGGTTTTGCTTCATCGGGTATTGAACCTATTTTGAAAAAGGTGGGCGTACCAAAAGGCTCTTTCTATCATTACTTTGCCAGTAAAGAGGCTTTTGGAC
>NZ_JBEOOB010000196.1:0-258 GCF_040308685.1 Pseudoalteromonas sp. 20-MNA-CIBAN-0454
GGTGTCTGCTCGGCTGCTGAGGGCGTCCGGTGGGTTGTGGGGGGGGGGGGCGGCTTTTTGGGCGGGGGCGGGGGGGGGTGGTGGGGGGTGGGTGGGGCGTGCGGGTGGGGGGGGGGGGGGGGGCGGTGGGGTGGGGTGGGGTGGTTGTGGGTTTTTTTTTTTTTGGGTGGTTTATTGGATTGTTATGGAGGTGTATGTGTGTACAATAGACTAAAAAAAATAAAAAAACAAAAAAAACAAAAAAAAAATAATAAATCA
>NZ_JBEOOB010000197.1:0-257 GCF_040308685.1 Pseudoalteromonas sp. 20-MNA-CIBAN-0454
GTGATCGACAACTGCGCGGGCACGTCGATGCCGAGCGCCTGTGCTTCGAGCAACGCGCCGAGCGCGAGCGCGTCGTTGCCGCAGATCACCGCGGTCGGCCGCGTCGCCGCGTCGCTGCCGACGATCGCGCGCAGGCTCGCCCGCCCGAACGCGATCGTGGCCGCGCCTTCATGCTGATGCACGGGGCGCACCGCGAGCCCATGCGCGGCAAGCGTGTCGTGAATGCCGCGCAGGCGAGCCTGGACGCGGTCGTTGTC
>NZ_JBEOOB010000198.1:0-257 GCF_040308685.1 Pseudoalteromonas sp. 20-MNA-CIBAN-0454
CGAACGTGACGATCGACGCGGCCGCGCTGTGCCTGAAGTCCGGCAACGCGACGATCCTGCGCGGCGGCTCCGAAGCGCTCGAATCGAATGCGGCGCTCGCGAAGCTGATCGGCGAAGGGCTCGAGGCGGCAGGCCTCCCGCAGGACGCGGTGCAGGTCGTCGCGACGGCCGATCGCGCGGCGGTTGGCAAGCTGATCACGATGACCGAATACGTCGACGTGATCGTGCCGCGCGGCGGCAAGAGCCTGATCGAACGG
>NZ_JBEOOB010000199.1:0-256 GCF_040308685.1 Pseudoalteromonas sp. 20-MNA-CIBAN-0454
TTATTTGACCTGTAGACTTGTCTTCAATTGTTAATACTTTACAGTCCCCCAGTTTTTTAAAAAAATCTTCAGTTTCAACTGTAAGTTTTTTATGCTTACCGAGCTCATTTGTTAATTCGATAATATTATCAATTCTACTCGACTGTAAAAGTGTTGTAAGTGTTTCAAAATTAGATAATTGATTTTTATTATTAACAAAAGCAACCTTATGCTGCTCTTTACCTAAATCGATTATGGAGTTATTAAGGGTTACCTC
>NZ_JBEOOB010000200.1:0-256 GCF_040308685.1 Pseudoalteromonas sp. 20-MNA-CIBAN-0454
GTTAAAAGTGAGTGATTTAAATACCTATTTATGCGGCCTTTGTACGGATGCGTTGGGAGGTGGGGGGGGGGGGGGGGTGGGGCGGGGGGGGGGGGGGGGTGGGGTGGGGGGGGGGGGGGGGGGGGGGGGTGGGGGTGGGGGGGGGGGGGGGGGGGGGGTGTGGGGCGGGGGGCGAGGGGGTGGGGGTGTGGGGGTGTAAAGGGTGTTGTCAGATTTGGATTGTTAGTATCGAGTGATGTTTGTGATCGAGAGTGAT
>NZ_JBEOOB010000201.1:0-255 GCF_040308685.1 Pseudoalteromonas sp. 20-MNA-CIBAN-0454
GTTCAACAAAGGGCTTAATATATAGCTAGAGAGGGTAGAATTGGCTCATAGTAAAATAAGAACACGTGGTTTTTAAATGAAGTTTAAAAAGATACAGCTATTTATATCAATTAAGCTTAATAGCCGACTCTAAATTTACTCTGGAGTCGGCTCAAAAACTAAATATTTAGTGTGAAACCACTATTAAGCGAATTGCATCAAGTTGTAACTGCGTTTTTTCAATATACGTAGTTAGGTCGTTACGTTGCTTATCGT
>NZ_JBEOOB010000202.1:0-254 GCF_040308685.1 Pseudoalteromonas sp. 20-MNA-CIBAN-0454
GTGGTCGAATGCACCGGTCTTGAAAACCGGCATGGGTTTATAGCCCATCTAGGGTTCAAATCCCTATCTCTCCACCACTTATTTAACAAATAAATGGTGTTTTGGTTTTTAAAATCAATAATAAGCATTTATTTAAAATAGTTTAAAATACACTCTTATTTTTAACTATAGCAGTATCGGAGAGATGGCAGAGTGGTCGAATGCACCGGTCTTGAAAACCGGCATGGGTTTATAGCCCATCTAGGGTTCAAATC
>NZ_JBEOOB010000203.1:0-254 GCF_040308685.1 Pseudoalteromonas sp. 20-MNA-CIBAN-0454
TTGTTAGGCTTGAGTAATATTTTTTTGCGAGAGATATTGTTGCCGTTATTGAGCGGTGTGCTTGGTTAATTACTTTATGTGGCTAAATATGCTAATTGGTTGTTAGGGTTTGCATAAGTATTTGAGTTTGTTGTCTGGTGATACTAACATCTACTTTTATCTTTACTGCATTTTTTGATGTTATTTCTGTGATTATCTCAACAGAAAAAATCATTATCGACTGACATTTGTTGGCCTATTGGGCCACTCAAGCT
>NZ_JBEOOB010000204.1:0-254 GCF_040308685.1 Pseudoalteromonas sp. 20-MNA-CIBAN-0454
CCTTTACCAAGCTCAACGCCCCACTGATCAAATGAACATATTTGTAAAAGAATACCGTGGCAAAAAATCTTATGTTCATACAGTGCAATTAAACGACCCACCGCTTTTGCATCAACCGTGTCTAATAATATAGACGTTGTTGGGCGGTTTCCTTGATGAATTTTATGCTTTAGAAGCATTTCAATTTGCGCAGGCGTTTTGCCTTTGGCTGCTAAATCAGCGGTTATCTGCTGCGCATCTACCCCGTTCATTAA
>NZ_JBEOOB010000205.1:0-254 GCF_040308685.1 Pseudoalteromonas sp. 20-MNA-CIBAN-0454
GTTATCGGTATCGTTGATACCAACTCTAACCCTGATAACGTTGATTACATCATTCCAGCAAACGATGATGCTATCCGTGCCGTGACTTTGTATGTAACTTCTATGGCTGATGCGATTATTGCTGGTAAAGAATACGCACAGACTCAATCAGGCGGCAAAGCTGATCAAGAGCAACCTGTAGAGCAAGCAGCTACTGAAGCAGCACCAGCTGAAGCGGCTACCGAAGAAGCAGCCACTCCAGCAGAATAAATAGC
>NZ_JBEOOB010000206.1:0-253 GCF_040308685.1 Pseudoalteromonas sp. 20-MNA-CIBAN-0454
GTCCGCAGCCATTGCCACGCAAACCAGCGCCGGCATGGAGCAGCAGTACCGCCAGGTGGATCAGGTGGCCACCGCGTCCCACGAAATGAGCGCCACCGCCCAGGACGTGGCCCGCAGCGCCGCCCAAGCGGCCCAAGCCGCACGGGATGCCGACCAGGCGACTCGCCAAGGCTTGACCGTTATCGACCGCACCACCGTCAACATTGGCGAGCTCGCCGCCGACATGAGCACTGCCATGGCCCAGGTAGAAGGC
>NZ_JBEOOB010000207.1:0-252 GCF_040308685.1 Pseudoalteromonas sp. 20-MNA-CIBAN-0454
GTATCAAGACAAACATTTATGGTGCAGAGAATGTTATCAAGGCATCGATTGCCAACAAAGTAAAAAAGGTGATCGCCTTATCGACAGATAAAGCTGCGAGCCCTATTAATCTTTATGGTGCGACAAAATTGGCTTCTGATAAATTATTTGTTGCAGCCAATAACATCGTTGGTCCAGGAAAAACACGCTTTGCTGCCGTAAGGTATGGGAATGTGGTGGGTTCTCGTGGTTCCGTCGTTCCTTATTTCAAGC
>NZ_JBEOOB010000208.1:0-251 GCF_040308685.1 Pseudoalteromonas sp. 20-MNA-CIBAN-0454
AGCTCAGCTGGATAGAGTACTCGGCTACGAACCGAGCGGTCGGAGGTTCGAATCCTCCTGCGCCCACCACTTTCATATTTTCATACACTTTTAAGTGTAAGAAAAATAAGCCGATGAAAATCGGTTTTTTTATTTTAAAGTTATACACTCCGCTTAGAGTTTAAATAAGCAAACAATGAAAGTGGGTGCATAGCTCAGCTGGATAGAGTACTCGGCTACGAACCGAGCGGTCGGAGGTTCGAATCCTCCTG
>NZ_JBEOOB010000209.1:0-251 GCF_040308685.1 Pseudoalteromonas sp. 20-MNA-CIBAN-0454
ATTAAATACAATTTAACGTTAATTTAATCGATTAGAAAAAGTTAACTTTAAATTCAGCACCAATGTAACGCTCTTCGTTAACCATTGCTGTGTTGTTGTTGAAATCAACACCACCAATTGCTTGTTGCTCGTCAAATAGGTTACGCACGAATGCTGATACTTCATATTCGTAGTCGCCTTGTGCCCATGCATAACCAGCACGTAGGCCTACTTCTGTTAATGGCTTACCTTCAAACTCAACTGATTCATAT
>NZ_JBEOOB010000210.1:0-250 GCF_040308685.1 Pseudoalteromonas sp. 20-MNA-CIBAN-0454
GTCCGGTACCGACTGCTCTGTTACTTCAGCTGCTTCAATACGATTAACCGCAAAATTACGGTGCGCCTTTAATAAGACATTATCATCGATATGATCGTCCGTTGGATCAAACCCAGTGAGGTACATCATATTGTCAATAAAAACGAGCCCTTTAGGATAGATTACTCTGACGGCAGGATTGTTACGCCATTTATTTTGATAGCTAATTTGAAGCTGCTTGTTTTGCAACAACGCGTGATGAATGCTAGCC
>NZ_JBEOOB010000211.1:0-250 GCF_040308685.1 Pseudoalteromonas sp. 20-MNA-CIBAN-0454
ATAAAACTTTGAGCTAAATAATTATTTATGCGATTTTGACAGTATGGAGATTCAATTAATAGTTTGAGAGAAACTGTACCAAATTCCCCTTTCTTGAAACTTTCTTTTACATCAGTAAACTGATAAGAGTAATGGCTATCTTCGAAAGGACCGTTATTGACGATTAGATGCTCATAATGACTATCTTTTTCTTCTTTAACTATATACTTAGTAACCCAACTTTTAATTGCATCAAAGTCCTGTATTAACT
>NZ_JBEOOB010000212.1:0-250 GCF_040308685.1 Pseudoalteromonas sp. 20-MNA-CIBAN-0454
TCGATGCGGCGGGGCAAGAAGCGTGGCTAAACCCCGAGACCCCGCTGCACGTTTTGCAGGCTTTACTGGCCAGCGAACCCGCTGCGCTGCGCGAGCGGGTACTGGCCAATATGGTGAATGATCCCAAGCTTAATGGGCCGGAGTGTCTGACGCCGGGTTGATCCTGGATTTTTGTGGTGCAAGCACCCGCTTCATCGCAGGCGCTCGACGGCTGCTATGGGAAATAGCAGGGCTACACGATGTGTAGATA
>NZ_JBEOOB010000213.1:0-250 GCF_040308685.1 Pseudoalteromonas sp. 20-MNA-CIBAN-0454
GGTTGGATCATTGGCTGGTTTTTGCTGGGGGGGGGGGGGGGGGTGGGGTGGGGGGGGGGTGGGTGGGGGGGGTGGGGGGGGGGGTGGGGGGGGGGGGGGGGGGGTGGGGGGGGGGGGCGGGGGGGGGGGGGGGGTGGGGGGGGGGGGGGGGGGGGCGGCGGGGGGGGGGGGGGGGGGGGTGGGGGGTTGGGGGGGGGGGGGGGGTGTGTCGTACATTAGTAAGGATGATCAGGTGAACAGTAGCCACAAA
>NZ_JBEOOB010000214.1:0-249 GCF_040308685.1 Pseudoalteromonas sp. 20-MNA-CIBAN-0454
TTATGTTTTTTTTTTTTTTTTTTTTTATAAAAAATTTTTTTTTTTTTTTTTTTTTTTTTTTATTTTTTTTTTTTTTTTTTAATTTTTTTTTTTTTTTTTTTTTTTTTATTTTTTTTTTTTTTTTTTTTATTTTTTTTTTTTTTTTTTTTTTTTTTTTTTTTTTGTTTTTTTTTTTTTTATTTTTTTTTTTTTTTTTTTGTGTTTTTTTTTTTTTTTTAATAAAAAAAAACTTTTTTTCTACTGCGACCC
>NZ_JBEOOB010000215.1:0-248 GCF_040308685.1 Pseudoalteromonas sp. 20-MNA-CIBAN-0454
TGGCTGGATAGAGCGCTTCTGGGTGATATTTAGCCACAACACGCAGCTCAAATGGCAATGTAAAAGTCACCATGAAATAGTCGACGGGCAGTAACTTGGCTTGTTGCTTAGTGAGCCAATCTGCCGTGGTGTTGTACTGACATTGCGGGCAGTTGCGATGACCACATGACAGCGGAAAGTCAGCGGTATGCGTGCAACCCTGGCAAGCCCAGTGGCTGGCTCTTTGGGAATGAGAGCGGCAACTGAGC
>NZ_JBEOOB010000216.1:0-248 GCF_040308685.1 Pseudoalteromonas sp. 20-MNA-CIBAN-0454
CAGGTGGCCTATCGCCGCGAGCGGCTGTCGGCGCTGTTCCGGGACTGGGAGATCGACATCGTCGATGATGCCGGGAGCCGTACGCTCTGGCGGGATCTGCGCGATGTTCGGCACTTCGCGGACAATGGCGAGGCGGTCTGGCGCATGATCGTCAAGCCGACGGACGCGCCGGGGGTCATTGACGCTTTGTCGAAATTCGGGGGCCGATCATCGCTCGACTGGGGCGGTGGTCTGGTCTGGTATTCGGG
>NZ_JBEOOB010000217.1:0-248 GCF_040308685.1 Pseudoalteromonas sp. 20-MNA-CIBAN-0454
TATTTCTTTGTTTTTTTTTTTTTTTTTTTTTTTATATTTTATATAATTCTTACTTAAACTATTATTATAATATTTTTTTTTTTTTTTTTTAATTTTTTTTTTTTTTTTTTTTGTTTTTTTTTTTTTTTTTTTTTTATATTTTTTTTTTTTTTTTTTTTTTTTTTTTTCTTTTTTTTTTTTTTGTTTTGGTTTTTTTTTGGCTTTGTTTTTTTTAATAAAAAATTTTTTTTTTTTTAAAAACCCAACCG
>NZ_JBEOOB010000218.1:0-246 GCF_040308685.1 Pseudoalteromonas sp. 20-MNA-CIBAN-0454
CCTACCTAGGGTTATTGTCTGGCTTATAATAGCATAGCTAGGCGTCTCAATTGTTGAATAAAGTAAGACATGACGCAGAGAATCGACTCTAAAACTGCCTGTATCTCTCTATTAAATACCTTAGATTAACACACCAAGTGCAACGCTAAGTAATGGAATAAAACACCTGGTTTGGCGTTTTAAACCCTAATCGTTTTCTTGGTCTGTTGTTTAACCTGTCTTCAATGTTTTGAACCTCATCATCAG
>NZ_JBEOOB010000219.1:0-245 GCF_040308685.1 Pseudoalteromonas sp. 20-MNA-CIBAN-0454
TAAATTTACAGCCCAACCATTGCAAGAAGACGAGCAAACGCAAATTACCTGCAATGCCAAAGTTAAAAAGATGAAGTACGTTACCAGCTCTAGTGGCCAAAAAGAATTGCGTTACTTTATTGAAACTACATTACATGCCGGCGAATTTAGTTGGCCAATAGAAATTACATTAACAAGTCGTGCGTCAATGAAGTTTAGAATGTTATTAGGACGCACAGCTATGGAAAATCGTATAGTCGTTGATC
>NZ_JBEOOB010000220.1:0-245 GCF_040308685.1 Pseudoalteromonas sp. 20-MNA-CIBAN-0454
TTTTTTGTTTTTAGTATTTAACGATTTTGGTTTAGTTGTTTTAGATTTTATGGATTATTTTTTTCCGGATTTTGTTTTTATTAATAAAATAATTTTTTATTTTTTTTTTTTTTTTTTTTAAATTTTTTTTTTTTTTTTTTTTTTTTTATTATTTAAATTAATATTATATATTTTAAAATTATAATTTTAAATTTAAACTTTTTTATAATAAATATTTTTAATTAACAAATCATGTAAATCTGGTA
>NZ_JBEOOB010000221.1:0-244 GCF_040308685.1 Pseudoalteromonas sp. 20-MNA-CIBAN-0454
CTGCGACGGTCTCGGTTGTGGCGGGTCGGGTGGGGGGGGGGGGGGGGTGGCGGGGGGGGGGGGGGGGGGCGGGGGGGGGTGGGGGGGGGGGGGGGGGGGGGGGGGGGGGGGGGGGGGGGGGCGGGGGGGGGGTGGGGGGGGTGGGGGGGTTGGGGGGGTGGGGTGGTGGGGTAATGTATAGGATTTTTAATATTAGTTAAAAATCAAAAAAATAAACAAAATGAAATATAAATAAAAAAAATTA
>NZ_JBEOOB010000222.1:0-244 GCF_040308685.1 Pseudoalteromonas sp. 20-MNA-CIBAN-0454
CAGCAGACCACTTGCAAGTAACCAGTCAATTTGAACAGCAACTGCAAAGTCGAACCCTTGGCGAACAAATCACTTTGCATTGGTTTAGACGTGATGAATTGATGCAAGGACCATTAACGATCAGTGAAGCGGCTTTAGACACGATTTCGCTTAGCATCATTGATGCGACTAAAACACAATTGTGGCTTGGTTAAGACTAAGAAACGATTATCAAGTTTGAAAATTGATTTACTGAGTACCATCA
>NZ_JBEOOB010000223.1:0-243 GCF_040308685.1 Pseudoalteromonas sp. 20-MNA-CIBAN-0454
CGAAATTTATAAAACGAATTTTCGTGTGTTTTTTTTTTTTTTTTTTATATTTTTTTAGTTTTTTATATTTAAAAGCTCAATATTTTTAATTTTTTTTTTGTTTTTTTATATTTTTTTTTTTATGTTTATTTTTATTTTTTAATTTTGGTTTTTGTTTTGTTATTTTTTTTAATTTTTGGGTTTTTTTTTATAGTTTTTATTAATTAATTATTTTTTTTTATTTTAGTTATTTCATAATTAATG
>NZ_JBEOOB010000224.1:0-242 GCF_040308685.1 Pseudoalteromonas sp. 20-MNA-CIBAN-0454
GTCCATTTCTAAGTGCTGCAATGCTATCACCGCTTGAGTGCGATTGCGAACACCCAGTTTACGGAATATCGCCGTGGCATGCGCTTTGATGGTTGCTTCTGATACCCCAAAATCATAAGCAATTTGTTTGTTGAGTAACCCTTCTGCAAACATCTGTAACACGCGATATTGTTGCGGGGTTAAGTCTGATAATCGGCTGGCCATTTTATCGGTTGGGTCATCAGAAACTGGCACGATTTGAG
>NZ_JBEOOB010000225.1:0-242 GCF_040308685.1 Pseudoalteromonas sp. 20-MNA-CIBAN-0454
GCAATATTTTGGTGATGACGAATTAGATTACCAGCAAGCGCTCGATACTCATTACAAGCAAGGCGCGCCAGCTAACTGGCATGAAACCTTTATCAGTGAATACGCTACTATGCACCCTTATGAAGACTGGGCGGAAACATGGGCGCATTACATGCATATTATCGATACTTTAGAAACAGCCAAAAACTTTTCAATTACAGGCTCAACAACGGGTAATGAGTTTGAATTAGATGAAGCAGACG
>NZ_JBEOOB010000226.1:0-242 GCF_040308685.1 Pseudoalteromonas sp. 20-MNA-CIBAN-0454
GCTCAATACAGTAAGTCCACAGCAAATGCTGATGATTCGATTAAAACCGATCTCACGTTTATTGGTCCCACTGTCAACGGCCAAGAAGACGTTTTTAACTCTGGCGCTGTGGCTTTCCTTGATTCGTTATGTGCAAAGTTTGTTGATGAAGTACCTGAGCTATTAGCTAAGCGTAAACAAAAACAAGCTCGTATTGATAATGGTGAGTTGCCTGATTTTTTACCTGAAACTCGTGCAATACG
>NZ_JBEOOB010000227.1:0-242 GCF_040308685.1 Pseudoalteromonas sp. 20-MNA-CIBAN-0454
TACACACGCAGAGCTGTCAAAATATTTTTGCCGGTAAGGGTTGTGGGATTGAGGAAATGCGCGGTGGGGTGGGGGGGGGGGGCGGGGGCGGGGGGGGGGGGGGGGGGGGGGGGGGGGGGGTGGGGCGGGGGGGGGGGTGGGGGGGGGTGTGGGGTGGGGGGGGTGGTGGGGCATCAACATCGCACAACAGAAGGCTACAAAAACAAAAAGCACGAGACGAAGGAGCGCGTGTGGGGGGGGGG
>NZ_JBEOOB010000228.1:0-241 GCF_040308685.1 Pseudoalteromonas sp. 20-MNA-CIBAN-0454
TGTCTCGTCTGTTTGCTTAATTAAGCTGTCAAAATCGTACATTTTTTCTTGTATTTCATCAGCCACGTTAGTGTTATGTTTTTTCATTAGTTCGATAATTTGACTCTTATTACCGTTATAACGATTCATATTAAGTCGTTATCTAACTGAAACTGGCCTGCTTGGGTGTAAGCCGTGCGGCCGTTTTCTGATATGGCAAAAAAACCTTTGCCATCAATAGCAATATCCAGCGCATTACCGG
>NZ_JBEOOB010000229.1:0-241 GCF_040308685.1 Pseudoalteromonas sp. 20-MNA-CIBAN-0454
TCATAAGACTATGACTTATGTCTTACTTTTATTACTTTTTTGATAAAGTTATAAGCAACATTAAAGTAGTTTGAAAAAAGGCAAATACATTGGGCAGAAAAAAGCATTCCAACTCAAGGATATCTGGCATCCGCAGAAACCTAGAATTTGAAGATTAGCTTAAAGAATTGGCGCGGTTTAATCTCGCCATTGATTTTAAGTTACGGTCGTGTGATTTTGCTTAAAATAAAGGCTCAAGATG
>NZ_JBEOOB010000230.1:0-241 GCF_040308685.1 Pseudoalteromonas sp. 20-MNA-CIBAN-0454
GTGCTGGCTGGCGATCCGGTGCTGCCCGCGGAAGCAAATTTGCTGCGTCTGTCTGCCACCCACGCGGCTCACACCTGTGCGGATATCGTGATGCAGGCGTACAAGATGGCGGGCATCGGCGCGATCTATCGCGAGAACCGCATGCAGCGTCTTGTACGGGACTCGATCGTCGTCACCCAACACGCTTTCCTCGGCGAAGGCAACTACGATGCATCGGGTGCGGTTTTCGTGGGTATTCCTC
>NZ_JBEOOB010000231.1:0-239 GCF_040308685.1 Pseudoalteromonas sp. 20-MNA-CIBAN-0454
CTTTTGAAAACTCTTGATAAATAACAATGTTATTCATCAGAATTTTATTATCAGCTTTTCCAAATTTTTAAAGAGCAAGAGAAATAAAAACTTCTCAAAATTAAACACACTTCATTCTCAGGTCGTTTATGACCCGATAAAGAATATTTATTTTTAAGAAGTAAAGTGGTGGAGCTAAGCAGGATCGAACTGCTGACCTCCTGCGTGCAAGGCAGGCGCTCTCCCAGCTGAGCTATAGC
>NZ_JBEOOB010000232.1:0-239 GCF_040308685.1 Pseudoalteromonas sp. 20-MNA-CIBAN-0454
TCACTACGTTGACGTAGAATGACATAAGCTCAAACCAATCTTGCATTTGGGTTTTCTTTCCAAGCGCATAACCAAATTCATCTACATATACCTGACTAGCCATTCTTTGAAATTTATAAGAATAATCATCTAATAGGTAGCAAGGTTTGTTATCGGTAGCCTGGGATAACTTGCTCTTACAACCATGACAGTGATTTATATACCTCATATTAGCTTCAAGTAATTGAGGTTGGTAAGGC
>NZ_JBEOOB010000233.1:0-239 GCF_040308685.1 Pseudoalteromonas sp. 20-MNA-CIBAN-0454
CCCCATATCTGATGCCCTCGCAGTCAAAGGTCTAAAGCTTTTAACGCAAAACTTTATGACGGTGCTAGAGGACGGCAACGATATAACAGCACGGGAAAACATGTTATTAGGCTCAACCTTAGCGGGCATGGCCTTTGTCCATGCGTCGGTCGCAGCGGTGCATGGCTTATCTTATCCGTTGGGTGCCAAGTTTCATGTGCCCCATGGTCATTCTAATGCCTTAGTGATGGGGCCAGTCT
>NZ_JBEOOB010000234.1:0-239 GCF_040308685.1 Pseudoalteromonas sp. 20-MNA-CIBAN-0454
AATTTTTGTAATATTTTAAGTGATTTATATTGTGTTGTATATATTTTTTATAGTGTTTATTAATTTTGTATTTTATGATATCTATTTTATTTTTTATTTTTTTATATTTTTTTTTTTATTTTTCTCTTTTACTATTTTATATTTTTTAAATTTTTTATTTTCTTTTTTATGTTTGTTATTATTTTTTCCTTCTTTTAATAGCTTGCTAATTTTCTTTTTTTTTATTATTTGTGTAGAAG
>NZ_JBEOOB010000236.1:0-238 GCF_040308685.1 Pseudoalteromonas sp. 20-MNA-CIBAN-0454
CTACTACGCGGCGCAGATCCGCGGCGAGTTCTCGAACGACACGCACCGCCCGCTCGGCCCCGTGGTCTGTATCAGCCCGTGGAACTTCCCGCTCGCGATCTTCATGGGCCAGGTCGCCGCGGCGCTCGCCGCCGGCAACACGGTGCTCGCGAAGCCGGCCGAACAGACGCCGCTGATCGCCGCGCAAGCCGTGCGCCTGCTGCGCGAGGCCGGCGTGCCGGCCGGCGCGGTGCAACTG
>NZ_JBEOOB010000237.1:0-238 GCF_040308685.1 Pseudoalteromonas sp. 20-MNA-CIBAN-0454
GCCCAGACTCAGGCACGTCACCAGACGTGGATTGCGCTACTGCGATCTTCTTGGCCATCAGCTCCAGGCAAGCGATCTGCGATGTTTTGGCGTAGCCCAGAAACACCACCCGTACCGCCTGCTTTTGTCCGATCCGCCAAGACCGGCGCGCAGCCTGCTGTAGCGTGTAGACGTTCCAGCCCGTCTGCATGAAGCAGATGGTTGGAAAGTCCAGAAGATCCAAACCCGTCTTTACCAG
>NZ_JBEOOB010000238.1:0-237 GCF_040308685.1 Pseudoalteromonas sp. 20-MNA-CIBAN-0454
GGCTTGGAGGCTCCGCATGAAATCTTGCGTGATGTTGCTATGAATCTGACTGAAGCCACGGGCTATTCAGACTCGCAAGGGATATTTTCAGCGCGTAAAGCCGTTCTGCAATATTATCAATCTAAGGGGCTGTTATCGGCCGTTGATGTGCGTGATGTCTATTTAGGTAATGGGGTTTCAGAGCTAATCGTCATGACGATGCAAGCACTGATGAATGACGGTGATGAGGTGTTAATC
>NZ_JBEOOB010000239.1:0-237 GCF_040308685.1 Pseudoalteromonas sp. 20-MNA-CIBAN-0454
GCTTGTACCCCGTGAGGTACTCTCGGCAGTGCGCAAGAATCTGCTCCTGTGTCAGGTTCGGGTCCTTGCGCACGACGATGATCTTGACCTTCTCCCCGCTTACCGCATCTTCCACACCAATGGCCGCCACTTCGGCAACTCCAGGGTGCATGGCAACCACGTCCTCGATTTCATTGGGGTACACGTTGAAACCCGAGACCAGGATCATGTCTTTCTTGCGGTCCACCAGGCGGATAT
>NZ_JBEOOB010000240.1:0-237 GCF_040308685.1 Pseudoalteromonas sp. 20-MNA-CIBAN-0454
GACAAAAACACAGCAAATACAACTTTTACCAGCTTGGGCCAACCACCGATATTTTCAAAATCGATATCATTAAATTGATCTAGGTCGAGATTCATTTTCTCGCTCCTTGGTTCGCATCAGCATTGGTTATTTGTGAATCATCACGAATAGTGACACGTAATTTAAAGCGCTGTAATTGCCTTAACTCTTCATTTTGCGTCACAATCGATTGCATACTTGGATCGTTAAGATAACCAG
>NZ_JBEOOB010000241.1:0-237 GCF_040308685.1 Pseudoalteromonas sp. 20-MNA-CIBAN-0454
TTATATAAAATATTTTTTTTTTAATTAAAAAATAATTTAGTGTTTATATTCAAAATATTATTTTTATTATTTTTTTTATTTTTTTTTTTTTTTTTATTTTTATTTTTTTTTTTTTTTTTAATTTAACTAAGATAAAAACGATGTTTTTAATGAAAACCGTTAACTATAAACTCGTTTTTACTTTTGGGGTTTTTTTGCATCTTTTGAGCTAATTTATAAATTAATTAAGCTTAAAGC
>NZ_JBEOOB010000242.1:0-236 GCF_040308685.1 Pseudoalteromonas sp. 20-MNA-CIBAN-0454
GTTTTGAGATGGATATAACCATTGAAGCGTTCACGAGTGCGCAATATTTTTGCCACCTCAACCAAACGCTCCATCGTGTAGTCGCCACTTTTAAAGATACCTGAGCTGAGAAATAGTCCTTCGATATAGTTGCGGCGATAAAACTGCATGGTTAGGTCGACCACTTCTTCGACACTAAAAGCGGCGCGTGGGGTGTCATTGCTCTTACGAGAAGTGCAATAAGCGCAGTCGTAAAT
>NZ_JBEOOB010000243.1:0-236 GCF_040308685.1 Pseudoalteromonas sp. 20-MNA-CIBAN-0454
GGGTAAGTAAGACAACATAAGTAAAACACAGAACAATAAAAAGGTGAACAGATATGCTATTTAATCAAACAATGATTGACGAATTTACACTACTAGCAAAATTTCCACGCGAGAGCAAAATGCAGGGAATTAAACTTCATTCTGATGCTGAGCCGGCTTTGTTAAGTGCTGCACAGCGTTTGTTTAATAAGGGAGTGATAGACAGCCCAGATGGTGGCTATTTAACCGAACTGGGC
>NZ_JBEOOB010000244.1:0-236 GCF_040308685.1 Pseudoalteromonas sp. 20-MNA-CIBAN-0454
TTATTAGAACCAACAAGAATATATGTTAAGCCTTTGTTGAAACTGATTGAACAATCAGACATTCACGCTATGGCGCACATTACCGGTGGTGGATTCTGGGAAAATATCCCACGAGTGCTTCCTGATGATTGTAAAGCTGTAATCAAGGGTGACTCTTGGCAATGGCCAGTGGTGTTCGATTGGATAATGACAAACGGTAACATAGCACAACACGAAATGTTCCTAACATTTAACTG
>NZ_JBEOOB010000245.1:0-235 GCF_040308685.1 Pseudoalteromonas sp. 20-MNA-CIBAN-0454
TATTGGTGGCGCTGGCTATACAACCAATATTAGCCAAGCCCAACGCTATACCTTATCGCAAGTTAAAGATAAACACGCCAGACGCGATTCTGATATACCAGCCCCTTACGATATTGCTTTAGCACTGGCTAACGCTCGCGTAGATATGCAGTATTTAAGTGAAGGAAAAGCACTTAAAAGCGGTGATTGTGGCGAGTACGTTTTACAAGTCCCATCACGCTATGACGGTAACGAT
>NZ_JBEOOB010000246.1:0-235 GCF_040308685.1 Pseudoalteromonas sp. 20-MNA-CIBAN-0454
TTCAGGATCAGTTAAAAGGCGAGTTGCCCATTGCTTTTTGTGTGCTAAAAGATCATGACCAAGTAGCGACGACCGAAAACCGCTTCCGTATTGAGCAGCAAGTGATTGGGGCAGTGGTAAAATCTCTTGGTGGTATCGCAAGGCCCGCGGCGATTTATTTCCCGCAAGCATTACCCAAAACGCGCTCTGGCAAAATCCTACGCCGTGCTATTCGCGCATTAGCAGAGAATAAGCC
>NZ_JBEOOB010000247.1:0-235 GCF_040308685.1 Pseudoalteromonas sp. 20-MNA-CIBAN-0454
GCGTGCAAGGCGCCGGCCGCCAGGCTGGGTATGGCCGCGAGGGTGTGAGCCGAATCGCTGATGATCTGGCCGTCGCGAATCTCGATGATGCGGTTGGCCCGCGCCGCCACTTCACGGTCGTGGGTAATCAGGATGACCACATGGCCCTGGCTCGCCAGTTCGTCGAGCAAGGCCATGACCTCCGCGCCGCTGTGGCTGTCGAGGGCGCCGGTGGGTTCATCGGCGAGGATGATAT
>NZ_JBEOOB010000248.1:0-234 GCF_040308685.1 Pseudoalteromonas sp. 20-MNA-CIBAN-0454
GAACAAGCTGATGCTCGTTCAACAATGACCGGCCGTATTGTCGACAGTTACACCAACATATCAACCGTAAAGCTGTTCTCGCATACGACTCAAGAAGCTGACTACGCCCAAGATAGTATGACGCGTTTCTTAAAAACCGTTTATGGCCAAATGCGTCTCGTAACGATCATTAATGTTTTAGTACAAATCATTAATTACATATTAGCGTTCACCATTGCGGCTGTGTCTATTTGG
>NZ_JBEOOB010000249.1:0-234 GCF_040308685.1 Pseudoalteromonas sp. 20-MNA-CIBAN-0454
GTAATGATGTCGTTCAAATAGGCTTGCGCGGACAATCTGTCGATATTGATACGCTGCAATGGCTCCGAGAACAAGGCGTAAAATATCACACCATGGCAGAAATAAATAAACGCGGTATATCAAGCGTAATTAAAAAAGTGAAAAAGGAAATAACCCGAGGCCCTGATCAAATATTTGTATCGATAGATGTCAGTGTTATTGAGCCAACGCAAATGATATCTGCAGGTCGTATTG
>NZ_JBEOOB010000250.1:0-234 GCF_040308685.1 Pseudoalteromonas sp. 20-MNA-CIBAN-0454
ATTAAGTTAGTTTTTTAGTATTAAAATTAAAAAAATTTCTTATTTTTTACATTTAAATAAAAAAATTTGTGTATTTTTTTACTTTATTTAAATTTTTTGTTTTTTTTTTTTTTTTATTTAATTTTATTATTACTTTTTTTTTTTTTATCATTTATTTTTTTTATTTATTGAGACTTTTTTTAATAATTATTTTATTTAATTTATATTGTTGTTTTTTTTTATTATTTTTTTTTT
>NZ_JBEOOB010000251.1:0-234 GCF_040308685.1 Pseudoalteromonas sp. 20-MNA-CIBAN-0454
CCCGACCCCTCTGTTAACACACAGATTAAACCATTGTTCGCTGACTTCCTACTCATGATATAGAATTAGTAACTTTAGGATTATTTTTTTTTTTTATTTTTTTATTTTTTTTTTTTTTGTTTTTTTTCGGTATATAATTTTTTTGGTGACTCTTATTGGTTTTAAAAATTTTTTTATGTATTTTTTTGGTGTAAAAAAATATTATTTTTTTTTTTTTTCATTACAGATTAAACT
>NZ_JBEOOB010000252.1:0-233 GCF_040308685.1 Pseudoalteromonas sp. 20-MNA-CIBAN-0454
GCTATTGTTAAAGCGATTTTTGTGTATAAAGTAATTTTATAAACAGTTTTAAATGACGCCTATAACTAGATTTAAACATTAATCATTTTTTCTTGCATTTAAACGACTTTATTCCCACTGAACCCTGCTTTTTTCAAGCCACTTGGGTATAATTGGAAACACGAGATTATTAATTTTTGGCAAATTTGCTGCATTTTACATTAAGTTTTCTTTTAGATCTAACGCTATTTAGT
>NZ_JBEOOB010000253.1:0-232 GCF_040308685.1 Pseudoalteromonas sp. 20-MNA-CIBAN-0454
TTCATCGCCTCCAACTGCCAAGGCATCCACCGTGTACGCTTAGTCACTTAACCATACAACCCAAACGGGTCTTTGTTTCGTGACAGTTTAACTTCGCCAGAAGTCAATATTGAATACTAAAGTAGATACCAATCAATCAACTCATAAGAGTTAATTAAATGGCACTGAATGGTACTGCTACCATTCTTTTTTTACTTTTGAAAACTCTTGATAAATACAATGTATCTATCAG
>NZ_JBEOOB010000254.1:0-232 GCF_040308685.1 Pseudoalteromonas sp. 20-MNA-CIBAN-0454
GCTGTGAGTGATGTGACTGCAGCCTTAGATGAAGGCTCGTTAAATTTTGCCGTCGATGGCAATAGCTTTGATGTTGCAGTCACCGCTGAAGATACTTTACAAACACTAGTAGCAAAAATAAATGCTGATGAAAATAATGTAGGTATTACCGCCACCATAGTCAACAGTGATGATGGTGCAAAACTAGTATTAACCTCCAACAAAACAGGTACTGCAAACAATGTAATTGTTT
>NZ_JBEOOB010000255.1:0-232 GCF_040308685.1 Pseudoalteromonas sp. 20-MNA-CIBAN-0454
GTCTTGACCCAAGCCGGTGCTGATCTCGTCAACGGCGGCGGCACCTTACCGCCAGTGGATTTAACCGTCTCTGATGGCAACTTAACCGGCCAAGACAGTGACACCCCGGCGATCACCCCGACCAACGATGCGCCGACCATTGATGTGGTCGCCAATGACTTTACTGAAAACAGCGCCGTCGATGGCGATGTCGCCGCAACCTACACCACCTTTGATGAAGACGGCGATACAC
>NZ_JBEOOB010000256.1:0-231 GCF_040308685.1 Pseudoalteromonas sp. 20-MNA-CIBAN-0454
TCTCAATACCTAGAGATAATGGTGATACGTCTAGTAATAGTACGTCTTTCACGTCACCTGCAAGTACACCACCTTGAATCGCAGCACCCACAGCTACCGCTTCATCAGGGTTAACGTCTTTACGTGGCTCTTTACCAAAGAACTCAGCAACTGTTCTTTGAACAAGTGGCATACGCGTTTGACCACCCACTAGAATGATATCGTTGATATCGTTCACAGACAGGTCAGCAT
>NZ_JBEOOB010000257.1:0-231 GCF_040308685.1 Pseudoalteromonas sp. 20-MNA-CIBAN-0454
CCTGAGCTCCGGATAATAAACTTATCTCAAGCAGCTGTTTTCAGCGCTAACTGCGTTGAATTTACTTGCAATAGGTCAGCTATTGACGCGTAAATTCGCCTTGTTTTCACTGAAAACTTCAGGCTAGAGAAAATAAATATAATTATAATTCACTATGTTAGTAAATTCCTTAACTAGAGGTCAGGTTATTTAATTAATTAGCACTATTACAAAACAAAAAAGCAGCCGTGG
>NZ_JBEOOB010000258.1:0-231 GCF_040308685.1 Pseudoalteromonas sp. 20-MNA-CIBAN-0454
GGCCTGAGCATCGTGCGCGTACCCGCCTATTCGCCCCACGCGGTGGCTGAGCACGCCGTCGCGCTGATTCTGGCGCTCAACCGCCGTCTGCACCGTGCCTACAACCGCACCCGCGACGGTGATTTCAGCCTGCACGGGCTCACCGGTTTCGATCTGGTCGGCAAAACGGTCGGCGTGGTCGGCACCGGGCAGATCGGCGCGACCTTCGCCAAGATCATGGCCGGCTTCGGC
>NZ_JBEOOB010000259.1:0-231 GCF_040308685.1 Pseudoalteromonas sp. 20-MNA-CIBAN-0454
GTACTGACGTCACCTTGAAGCTGGATAACGGCTCGTCGATCACCATCAAAGCTGGCGAGACCGTCGGCACTGTGACCGTGCCCGCCCCTACTGATGACGTGTTCATCGACAAGAGCACGCAGACCGTTCAGATCACCGAGACCACTGGTGGCAACTTCGAAAAACTGGAAGTCGCAGGTAATGGCGCAACCACCACGATCAACGACACCATCGACAAGGTCGATGTAGTCC
>NZ_JBEOOB010000260.1:0-231 GCF_040308685.1 Pseudoalteromonas sp. 20-MNA-CIBAN-0454
GCGTAGACCTTTAGAAGGCGTCGCCGGGGATGCGCACGTAGCCTTCCATCAACACCCGCGCACTGCGGCTCATGATGGCTTTCTTCACCACCCATTCACCGTCCACCTGGCTGGCCTCGGCGCCGACGCGCAAGGTGCCGGACGGGTGCCCGAAGCGCACGGCATTGCGCTCTACGCCGCCCGCCGCCAGGTTGACCAAGGTGCCGGAAATCGCCGCCGCGGTGCCAATCG
>NZ_JBEOOB010000261.1:0-231 GCF_040308685.1 Pseudoalteromonas sp. 20-MNA-CIBAN-0454
GCTCAGTCACAAGCCGTCAGGTGTCCGAGGGATCTATAACAAGGCTCAGTACCTGGAGCAACGTACGACAATGATGCAGTGGTACGCCGATTATCTTGACGGGCTTGAACAGGAAATATCAGAGCCGTATAAAACTACGGCCTCTTAGCTTCTTGCCCAGTGAAGAGAGTCCGCAGAGCGTCCTGATAGGCTTAGCTTGAAGTCGACCATTTAGGTTGCGGGATGCCACAG
>NZ_JBEOOB010000262.1:0-231 GCF_040308685.1 Pseudoalteromonas sp. 20-MNA-CIBAN-0454
GTTAAATGCATCGTCGACCATTAATGTTAAGCGTGGATCGTTTAACGCATCGCCGTTTAACGCCAGTAATGCATCCTGTAAGCGTTGTGGCATATCTGCTGGTGGCGATTTAAACAGTGCCAGTAAGTCTTTATCTAAATCCATTAAGGTAACCGTTTTAGGTTGCCATTTGAGTACTTGCTTCAGTCCTAAGCCATCACCACCACCAATAATGAGCACGTTATCGTGCCG
>NZ_JBEOOB010000263.1:0-231 GCF_040308685.1 Pseudoalteromonas sp. 20-MNA-CIBAN-0454
GTCTTGAACGTACTTGAGGCCCGGATTGACCACCAACTGGCCGTCAATCAACGCCTTGGAGCCCAGCAGCAGGCGGTAACGCATGGCTTTGCGACAGGCGAGGGTGAACTCTACCCGCCATACCCGATCACCCAGGGCCAGGGTGGTGCTGATCACGTAGCGCACCTGTGCATGGCCGTTGGAGCTCTTGATGGTTTTCATCGTCACCAGGGGCGCTTCACAGCGCCGGTG
>NZ_JBEOOB010000264.1:0-230 GCF_040308685.1 Pseudoalteromonas sp. 20-MNA-CIBAN-0454
GCTTTATGCCGCGCATTTTAAATTTAAAAGCCTATTCACAAAAAGGGATGAGGCGCTGCGCTTTTAGAGGATGAAAAGAGCTGTGGGTGGTGTGAAAAATAAATATAGCTCTACTCATTTACTCTCATTGTCTTCTCTTTGTGCAATTTTTGTAGGCGGGGCTTTATGCCGCGCATTTTAAATAATCAAAATGATCGCTTTTAAAATAAGCGACGTAATGTAATGTGAAG
>NZ_JBEOOB010000265.1:0-230 GCF_040308685.1 Pseudoalteromonas sp. 20-MNA-CIBAN-0454
TGGATACGTGACGTGCAGTTATATGGTAATGATGAGCAACCATGGGTCGAGGCACAGAGTATCTTTCCGTTACCCAGTCTCAAAGGGCGCGCCCGTCGTCTGCAACAGTTAAAAGGCACGCCCATCGGATATGTGTTGTTTAAGCGCAGTCGTACTTTGCCCAATCAGCGCTTTATCCAACACACGGGCGCAGGCTGGCAACGACAAACACGTTATGATTGGTATGGGCG
>NZ_JBEOOB010000266.1:0-230 GCF_040308685.1 Pseudoalteromonas sp. 20-MNA-CIBAN-0454
GACCTGGACACCTTATCGAAGATTTATGAAGAAATTCTAGTGGAATTATTGGCCTGACAAGTACCGTACCGGGCTCATACAAGAGCCGTGTAAGGGCTTAGTTCTCTGCTGCTTCAATAATGGGGCGGCGGGGTTTCTTCTTCTTCTGTGCGAATGTTAGACCCCGACACTTCTTTCAACTGCCGGTGCAGTAACTGCTTCGCCTCCCACAGCTGACGTAACTCCAGTTC
>NZ_JBEOOB010000267.1:0-230 GCF_040308685.1 Pseudoalteromonas sp. 20-MNA-CIBAN-0454
GGGGTCGCGTGGGTGGGTTGGGGGCCGGTGGGGCGGTGCGCCGGCCGGTCGGGGCGGGGGGGGCGGATGGGGTGGTGCGGTCGGGGGGGGGGCGGGGGGGGCGGGGGGGGGGGGGGGGGGGGGGGGCGGCGGGGGGGGGGGCGGGGGGGCGGGGGGGGGGGGCGGGGGGGGGGGGGGTGGGGGGGGCGGCGGGGGGGGGGGGGGGGGCGGGGCGGGGGGGGGGGGGGGGG
>NZ_JBEOOB010000268.1:0-230 GCF_040308685.1 Pseudoalteromonas sp. 20-MNA-CIBAN-0454
GTTAAGCGGTGAGGAGGAGTTGTTTGTTGGTGGTCAAGGGTGATGCGGGTGCGACTGGTGTCGGGCGGGATTGCTGGGGGGGGGGGGGGGGGGGGGTGGGGGGGGGGGGGCGGGGGGGCGGGGGGGGGGGGGGGCGGGGGGGGGGGTGGGGGGGGGGGGTGGGGGGGTGCGGGGGGGGGGGGGGGGGGGGGGGGGCGGGGGCGGGGGGGGGGGGGGGGTGTGGGTGTAGG
>NZ_JBEOOB010000269.1:0-229 GCF_040308685.1 Pseudoalteromonas sp. 20-MNA-CIBAN-0454
TAATATTATGTTCAGTGTCAGATGATTCATCGAAAATTTCAATATCATCACTATCATGGGAATGTTCTGTTTGAATATGTAGAGAGTCAATCTGATGACTTTCATTTTAATTAGCCACAGAAGCAAACGACTGCAATGCAATCGATAGTACTACTAACAAACTAATCCGAGTATTTTTCATTTTTACTCTAACATCAAAATTTTAAAAAACATGGTAGTCAAGAAACCC
>NZ_JBEOOB010000270.1:0-229 GCF_040308685.1 Pseudoalteromonas sp. 20-MNA-CIBAN-0454
TAGTAATTTGTTTCAATAAGCATTCTCTGGGATTGTCGTAATGCCGACTATATATAAGACTTGAGAGAAACACTATTAGCCTCTATTTATTCTTTCACTTTACCTCTAGGAGGCCAAAAATGGAAGCCTTTAACATCTAAGGTTTTGCTGCCCTTATCGGGATCGATTGGTCCGACCGTAAACATGATATTTGTGAAATATACCGCTATTCATATACACAATATTTAAT
>NZ_JBEOOB010000271.1:0-229 GCF_040308685.1 Pseudoalteromonas sp. 20-MNA-CIBAN-0454
GGGGTTTTCCGTCGTGGGGGGGGGGGGGGGGGGGGGGTGGGGGCGGGGGGGGGGGGGGGCGGGGGGGGGGGGGGGCGGGGGGGGGGGGGGGGGCGGGGGGGGGGGGGGGGGGGGGGTCGGGGGGGGGGGGGGGGGGGGGTGGGGGGGGTGGTGGTGGGGGGGGGGGGGGCGGGGGAGGGGGGGGGGGGGGCGGGAGAGGAGAGGGACTGGGATGTGGCCGGCAGCCGCG
>NZ_JBEOOB010000272.1:0-225 GCF_040308685.1 Pseudoalteromonas sp. 20-MNA-CIBAN-0454
CGAACGGTGGCGACACCCGATTTTTCAAAAGCTTGGTTAAGTAATTCGGGATCTAATATGCCAGATAAGTTATCAAGGGCTGTAAATTCCTCGGCAGATGAGAAAGTGGTCGAAAGAGCTGTTTGAATATCCATAAAAAATCCGTAATTAGCGAAACTAATTACGGATTATTCACGATCATTTAGATCGGTCAACCGATCAATTAACCTTAACTGATCGGCATTA
>NZ_JBEOOB010000273.1:0-225 GCF_040308685.1 Pseudoalteromonas sp. 20-MNA-CIBAN-0454
TGACGCATTGAGAGTCGCTGGGTACCTAACCATTGTTTATAAGCTCGGCAGAAGTGACTGTAGCTGTAATAAGGCTCACCCACTTTTTCAAGTAACTCATCAAATACGAGCTGTAATGTTAGGTGTTTATGTTGTTTTAAGTCTTTATTGATATTTAACCAGTCAGGCGTTGGGTGTCTTTTTTTACGCGTTGAGAAGCGCTTGAGTTTGGTGTTGAAAAATGTA
>NZ_JBEOOB010000274.1:0-220 GCF_040308685.1 Pseudoalteromonas sp. 20-MNA-CIBAN-0454
TCTTGAGAAACTGATGATTTCATTTTATATGTAACTTTACGGATTGCTTTTTTCATAACAACTAATTATATTTAGTTATTATGAAAAAACAAGCCCTAAATACGCTGTATCACAGCGTTTATAATATTCACTATCATTTAGTTCTTGTAACTAAATATCGTCATCGCTGTATCACGCCAGAGGTTGCCGCGTACTTAGAATCTCAGTACAAAAGGTTGTT
>NZ_JBEOOB010000275.1:0-214 GCF_040308685.1 Pseudoalteromonas sp. 20-MNA-CIBAN-0454
AAGCTGAGTGGTACGGTCGAACTGTAGTTAAGATTGATAAGTGGTATCCAAGCTCTAAACGCTGTAATTGCTGCGGTCAGGTTGTCGATTCCTTGCCGTTACATATCCGTAAATGGTCGTGTCCTCAATGCTCTAGCGAGCTAGACCGCGACATAAATGCGGCACTGAATATTAAAGCTGTCGGGCAGACAGTGTTAGCCTGTGGAGCGTAAGT
>NZ_JBEOOB010000276.1:0-212 GCF_040308685.1 Pseudoalteromonas sp. 20-MNA-CIBAN-0454
CTATCATCGGCGCTGTTTCGTTTCACTACTGAGTTCGGCATGGGGTCAGGTGGGTCCAAAACGCTATTGTTACCAAGAAAATTCGTTTCAATTTTCTTATTTTTATAATTTATTCAATTTAAAGTCTCTCGACTAAATTTGGAGCCTGGCAATGTCCTACTTTCACATAGCAAATGCTACACTATCATCGGCGCTGTTTCGTTTCACTACTG
>NZ_JBEOOB010000277.1:0-211 GCF_040308685.1 Pseudoalteromonas sp. 20-MNA-CIBAN-0454
GCAGAGCAACAATCCATTAGCTATACCCGTAAAAAGCCGGTGCGTAAGCCACTGCCAAAAGACTTACCTCGTGAGCAAGTTATTCACGACATCATCGACAAAACCTGTGATTGCTGTGGCGGTGAGCTACATAGAATGGGTGAAGATAAGTCAGAAAAGCTTGAGTTCATACCCGCTAAAATCAAAGTGATTGAGCATATTAGGCCTAAAT
>NZ_JBEOOB010000278.1:0-211 GCF_040308685.1 Pseudoalteromonas sp. 20-MNA-CIBAN-0454
ATTTAGGCCTAATATGCTCAATCACTTTGATTTTAGCGGGTATGAACTCAAGCTTTTCTGACTTATCTTCACCCATTTTATGTAGCTCACCGCCACAGCAATCACAGGTTTTGTCGATGATGTCGTGAATAACCTGCTCACGAGGTAAGTCTTTTGGCAGTGGCTTACGCACCGGCTTTTTACGGGTATAGCTAATGGATTGTTGCTCTGC
>NZ_JBEOOB010000279.1:0-208 GCF_040308685.1 Pseudoalteromonas sp. 20-MNA-CIBAN-0454
GCTTTTCTGGCTCTGTTTGGAGTGTGGGTAATGGTTGTTGGTCTAACCCTTTTTGCAGCATTTGCTTAATAGATCTGGGTGTGGTCGTATTCATGCAAATTGCTCGGTAACATGCTCGCTCGAGGCGTTCCTTTGAATACGTTTTAGCTAAACTTAACACCCCTAAACAGGTGCGATAAGCTTGCTCTGGATGACGTTTGCTATTAAG
>NZ_JBEOOB010000280.1:0-205 GCF_040308685.1 Pseudoalteromonas sp. 20-MNA-CIBAN-0454
CCGCATTATAAAGTAGTCAGTAATTCGTCCGTTGGTGCGCGACAGGTCGCGTTCAACATTCTAGCAACTGAGCTAGTACCGCATTTTTACTTCTAGTTATATAAATAACTTCAATTTCTTTTGGTTATAAATTGGAGCGGCACACGAGGCTCGAACTCGTGACCTCGACCTTGGCAAGGTCGCGCTCTACCAACTGAGCTAGTGC
>NZ_JBEOOB010000281.1:0-204 GCF_040308685.1 Pseudoalteromonas sp. 20-MNA-CIBAN-0454
TAATGCGACCCCACTGAGACGGCAGACAGCAACGCTTAGCGAGGCAAGAGTCAATCAGTGAGTCGAGTAAAACTTAAGTTTAGATTTTTATAAAGTTTACATTTAAGTGTTGACAAAAAAATAGGAGAGCGTAATATGCGCAGCCCTAGCGAGATAAAGTTTTACTTTATTGTCGCAACGTTCTTTAACAATATAAAGCAATCA
>NZ_JBEOOB010000282.1:0-203 GCF_040308685.1 Pseudoalteromonas sp. 20-MNA-CIBAN-0454
CCTTTTAACAATTGTTTTCTATATTTAACCACAAGTATTAAATGTAGCGCTATTAAATATTTACAGTGAGATTTAGTTTCATATTCCATCTTGATAACTCATTTTCATACAGTGGTCTATACAGTGTATGAAAAAGACGCTTAGAGACAACTACAGGCTAAATCCTACGCCAGAGCAAGAAGCTAAACTCGTTGAGTTTGGCG